>CAYORF010000005.1:0-65034 GCA_964406305.1 uncultured Anaerolineales bacterium
TAATTAGCTTCGAGAGGTTTTATTTATTTGTCCACCTTTTAGGGTGCACTCCATTGATTACAAGGCTTTTTTATTCTATGGAAATGAATTTAGTCTTCTTTTTCTTCCGTTTTTCCTGATGCCATGTGATATTTGCTGGGGCTTTCTCCTGGCCTGAAACCGCACAACATGATCAAGGCATTGGCAACTTTGTTACCAGGATTATGCCATTTGTGCTCGTGGTTTGCAGAGAATAACAGGGAATCGCCAGCTTCAAGGGTATAAGTTACTTCGCCAACCTCGTAGACAAATTCACCCCGGAGGCAGAAAACAAACTCATGGCCAGAGTGGGACATTGGGAAACGTCCGCTGCTACTACCAGCTTCCAGCGTGATCATAAATGGCTCAACAGCACCTTCGTATTGGGAACCGCCCAACCCTTCCCACAAACCCCGGTAGAGGGGGATGCGATTGCGCTTAGAAGCCTTGATAACTACAACGTCCTGTTTAGGGTGAGTTTCTTCAAAGAAGGCTGTTACCGGAATTTCTAGTGCTGTGGAAATCTTATACAAAGTGCTCACAGATGGTGAAGACAGGCCTCTTTCAATGACGCTTAGTGCATTTGCGGATAATCCGCTAAGGCGTCCCAATCCCCGGATGGAAAGTTCCCGTTCTTCCCGGAGCTGGCGCAAGCGATCGCTGATGTTTACAGATGGAGCTTCCTGATCATAAATATCCATATTACCTCGGTTGTTTTATTGTTCTAATTATATCAAAAGAAGAGCAGGTTAAAGAAGAAAGACTGTTTTTGTTATTTGTTACAACTTAAATTCAATATTACCGTATATTTTGGTAGATAATAATGATTAGTGATCAGGAGAAGTAGAAATGGCTATTGAAAATAAAAAACTTTATCGCTCGGTAGAAGACCGCATGGTCGGAGGCGTTTGTGCCGGTATCGCGGATTTCTTTGACATCGACCCAACTATTGTCCGGCTGGTATTTGTGCTGGGTTTCTTTGCCTCTGTCAGCGGATTGTTCTGGGCTTACATCATCATGATGATCGTTGTGCCTGAACACGTCCCGGCGGGAGAGGATATTGTCACGGTTGACGTTGAAGATGTGCCCGAAAATAAATAATTAAGATCTTCTCAAAAAAAGAAAAAAGCCCGGATTTCCGGGCTTTTTTCTTTTATCCACCTGATAAAAGTGGGGTTATTCAATAAAGATCTCCACATGTTCCTGGTCTTCTTCATCGACCACATCGACGATCTTCCCGCTCATGTTCTCAGCCAGGGCTTCCTTTACGGCTTCCATCATCTGGGCGTTTTCCATCTCTGGGGTGAACTGGGCGGCGATATTCAAACCGGCATCCACCAACTTCATGGGTACATTGACATTTACCTTGGTTTTTCCCGTAGACATATCAGTAACCCGGACCCGCAGCATCTGGTTAGATAGGGATCGTTTTGCAAATTTTATTTCCTTTTCACTTTTCTGGGAAAGCGTTGAGATCAATCTTGAGCCTTCCTCAGCCGTAATCTTCCCGTCGCTTATCATTTTGAGGATTTTCATCCGTTCTTCGCTGGTAACCATATTCCTGCTCCTTCGTAGGAACTTATCCTAACCAATATATATCCTTACTTTTTCGCCGTCATCAGTATCATCAACATCAATGGTCAACGGCGTATCCCCCTGGGAGTAATTTCCCAACGCAAGAAGGATCTCGTCCGCGCCAGACAGGTTCATATTGGGGACAAAACTGCCAAATGTCCTGAGACTCCAGGCAAAAAAACGATTCGGGATCGGAAAACTGATAGCGATCCTTCCTGGTTTTTCGCCCGGTTTCTGCTGAATTCTAATGTGCAGCCAGGGACCGGTACGGCTGTTCCAACCCAGGACTAATAGTCCAACGCCGATCAAAAAAGGTATCCAAGCCGCGACAAATCCAAAACCAATGCCATGGGTAGACCAGGTCCAGTACATCAGGGCTCCGCCCATTACAGTGATGGCAACCCCGATCCAGAAGGGGATGATCCACCAGCTCTTCAATTTGTTGAAATGATCTTGATCGCCATCCTGGGAGTATTCATCAGCTTCAATTGGTTCGAAACTGCCTTCCAGCTCGGCTTTAGCTATGGAGTATTCCATTTCAGAATTTTCCCAGCTTTCACCGATGGCTTCGATCAACTTCATGCCTTCCTCGGGGCTTATCGTCCCCTTTTGGATCATTTCCAGTATTTCCAGGCGTTCGTTTTCGGCTGTCATTTTTTCTTTCCCTCCAACGCTTTGAGAAGTTGGTCAGCTTCATCGAGGGAAATTTTCTTCTCTTGAAGCATTTCCAGGATCAACAGCCGCTCAGATTCGGTTACAGCCTTCTTCTCATGCTCCAAATCCAGGAATTTGCCCAAATCGAACTCCTTGGTTTTAGCTTTGGCCTTGAGCGCTTTGCGGCGAGCCTGGGCAATCTTCTTTTCAACCTTTGCCTGAGCTTTGATAGCTGCAATTTCCGCTTTCTCGGCTGCCATCCGGCTGCTTTCTTCGATCTGAACGCCGAGCTTCTTTAGGTTCTCTTCTGAAATACCAATAGCTTCCAGAGATTCGGATAACCCGGACAGTGAAACATGGAGATCTTCTTCCAGATTACCCAGGCTTCTTTTAATTTGCTCTGCAGTCTGTGCTGAGAAATCAACTGTGATCGACCCTAATTCTTCCGCGTTCATCTTCAGGCCTGTGAATACGTTAAAATCATCTCCGGATAGAAAAACCTTTCCACCAGCGGAGAGTATAACGGCCGGTCCACCTTCACCCAGTTGTTGGGTTAATTCCGCCTCCTGGGGTTTTAGGTCCAGCTCACCCAGGACCACGCTTATGTCTTTTGCGCCGCTCTTAATGGACAGATCGGCATTGCATTCTTCCGGTACAGAAACTGACAGATCGCCGCCGACTTTGATTTGATATGCTTGCCAGGGAACGGGATTAAAATCAACTGTGCCTTCTCCGCCGGCCGAGGCTTCAATACCGCCGCCTACATCAGTTATGACAATATCTCCGCCAACATTCCGGAGGCTTATCTGGCCCTTGATAATGTCGATCAGGGCATCCCCCCCGGTATTCTCGATTTTTAAATCACCTTGGACACGCTTGGCGATCAAATCACCGCCAATGGATTTGGCGGCAACAGTGCTGACATCTATAATTGTCAGATCTCCTCCGACCGACGCGACCCTTATTTCGTTGTTAATTCTCTTGATCACCACCTGACCGGACACAGATTGGATTTCTACTTCCAGGTGATGAGGGATATGAATAAATCCATCACCCGAGATATGGATCTCGATCCGATCCTTCTTGGTTTTGATCTGGTCTTGATCAGAAAGGTCTTTGATACGAATCTCTTCTTGATTCCAGCCAGTTAGATATAGACTGCCGCCAACGCTGGCCACCACAAGCTTGGAGATGTTTTCAATGGGAATGTTGTGTTTCACCACCGTTATTTCTCCTCATCTTTAAGTAGTTTCATGGCGTCCTCATAGCTGATCGCGCCCTCATCCAAGTCATTAAGGATCTTCTGACGTTCATCCTCAGAAAGCTCGGAGGTTTCGTCCCCGCCCGGTTCGTATCCCAGAGCCCTGATCACATCATGAAGCAGCTTGCGGATGGTCGGGTAGGAATATCCCAGTTCTTTTTCCATGTGGGTGATCTTTCCTTCCAACCGGACAAAGGTTTCCACAAAATCCATTTGTTTTGGTGTAAGCTGGGAAAATGTACTGGAAGAGAATTGACCATCAATGGTTGTATTACAATCCCGGCAGTTTATCTGGGTAACTACAGCTTCTCCGCCGCAGATAGGACATTGTGAGGGTAGTGGATGCATGTTTTGCTCCTTGTATATAAGACCGTCTTAGTGGGCTGCTGCTCGGGTGTTGTTGATCAATTGCTGACCGGAAAGGATCAACATCCGGCCCAGCGATTCGTAAAATCTGTTGACTAGCATATTATTCTGTTCTAGGGATCTCGTTAGGCGATACTGGGCTGCCTTACGATGAAGTTCTTTTTCCTGGGTTTTGAAAGTATCTAAATTAGTTGTAAACATTTTGCCCTTCCATTGGGATTGGAAAATAATTATTGGTTTCGGTTCTAGTGAGCAGCTTGTGTGCGTTTCACCAGGTTCTGCCCTGTGATGATCAACATGCGGCCGATTGCTACATATAATCTGTTTGCCCTGCGATAGGGCTGTTCCTGGGATTTCACCAAACAATACTGAGCTGCCCGCTGGTGAAGTTCTTTTTCCTGGGTTTTGAAAGCATCTAAATTTGTTGGAAACATCGCTTTCTCCTAGTTTTTTCCTGAATAATGCTTACAGTATATCAAAAATATTTAGTTTGTCAAGAGCAAAAATAAGAAAAATCAATAAAATTATTAATAATATTTAGTTTTCAGTGTTTTTCCTCTACTTTTGGGCAAAATTTAGTGGGTTTTAACCCGAAAATTAACCTTCGGTAGGTGTTTTAGGTTGAAATTTGATTGAAAAAACGGTTAGGAATCAGGGTTTTGGGCGGGGAAAGCTGATCAGGCTTTTTTCTTCAGCGTCAGTGCTGGCGATGACTGTTTCGCTAAAGAGCTCCAGAGTTCCCTGGTATTCCCGGGTGCCAGCATGGGCAATCCAGCCACCCAGGTTAAAGGGAATCACATCTGCTGCGGGAATCCACTCGCCATTATATTTGCGGGCGATATGGATGTGGGACCCGGTGCTTTCACCACCTTCGCAGGAAGGATGCCCTAGATTATCGCCTGTTTCTACCAAGGTGTTAATTGGGATCTTATTTTGAGTACCCAGATGGAGGTATAAAAGTACCCACCCGGTGCGGTGATCCCCATCTCCATCCAGATCAAGTTCAACTAGGCCAGGTTCGCTGCGGGCAATGATCCCGGGGGCAACAGCTGCTGCCCAAACACTGGTGATCTCACAGCCGGTTACAGCACTGGGGGGGGCAAAATCCAGGGCAGCCCAGGGATCTCCCTGGCCCCAACCTGTATGGGGGCCGCCCGTGAAAGCCCAGGTTTCACCACCTTTAAATGGTAATGTCATCTGGGGCTGGCGCAGGCTTCCCGGGATATGTGGTTCACAGACCCAGGGATCCCCGAATAATTCCTGATATGTCTTCAAAAATCCATCAGCGCGTATTGTGCGGCTGTATACCGCTTTTGGTTCCAAGTGGGAGAAATAGTATTGTAAAGAGACTGTGGCAGAATTCTGCCAGGGATCTGGGTGTTCAATAGTTCGGTTCATGAATTCCAGGGTATCTAGATGATTTCCCTGCCAGCCGTAGTAGCCCTGGTTTAGGATATTTGCCGCCCAGACCAGCTGGATGTACAAACCGTGGTACCCCGATGATCGGTATCCCAGGGGATAACCGTTCAGTAGGTCATCTGGCGGAATGGGATCACTGAGCGCGTTGAGCTGGTATTCCAGGATGGCCAGCAGCAGTTTTGGACTGATGCTGAAGCTGGTTGAGATATAAGTGATGATCTCTGCTCCTGAACGCTGTTCTTCAGCGGCAAACTGCTCAAAATACTTAAACCAACCAGGTTGGGATTGCATAAAACTATCAATATCAAAATCAATTTGAGCAGGCCCATTCACGAAAGCGCAATTGGGCAGGATTTGGAATTGGGAACCCCACAAGGCCTCATAATAAATGGGAATCTGCATGGGTAGACCAGGGGGGAGAGTGGTGGCATCTGCAGGGATGACTGGATTTTCATTGAGGATCTCTTCAATCGTTGTGTTGAACCGATTGGACAGATTAGTCAGGGTATCTCCCGCCTGGCCTGTATATTCCACCAGTTCGCCTGGTGAATATACAGGCCTTTCAGATACAGGTATTGGCGGTTTGGTAGCTGTGGCAACATTGATAGGAACGGGTGTGGATTCACTGCCGGGGATATCTGGCAGACAGGCTGATAATACCAGGACTAGGATCAGACAAGCCTGCAGCAGGGGGTTATTTTTCTTTCTATTCTGTTCCGACTCGAGGGACATAGGATACCAATTTTACCGCTTAACCTGGCTTCCCGGAGCACTGTAGGAACTCGCAGTTACCAGGCCTTCTCCGGGCTTGGTAAGGGTTCCTTTATAAACCGCTGAGCCGTTATGAACCGTCCAACCGCTTAACAAAAATGGGGTTGGGCCATCGGCGGTCATCCATTCCCCATTATACTTCCGGGCCATATGGACATGGGTGCCAGTTGAGATACCGCCCTCACAGGAAGGATGTCCTAACCTATCTCCAGTGTTCACTTCATCACCGGCATTGACCACTCTTCCGGCAGTAGCTATGTGGAGATATAAGAGGACCCAACCGGAATGTTCGTTGTCGTTGTAATCCAGGTTAATGATGACTGCGCCGTTTTCTGCCCGCACTACCAGGCCCGGAGCGGATGCTGTAACGTAAGCATAAGAATTGGAGCACTCTCCCCGAAATCCCGAGGGAGCGAAATCTACAGCGGACCAGGAACCTTCTCGTTCCCAGGCACCATGAGGTCCGCCTGTGTAGTTCCAGACTACGCCGGGCACGAAGGGCAGTTCCAAGCCCGGTTGGACTAGATTATGTGAGAATAAAGGCTCATACTGGGTTCTGTCTTCCGGAGAACCGAACATCTCTTCATAAATTATGATGAAGCCGGTATCATCATCCATAGCCTGGATCCATTCATCGCTGTCATAGATCTGGGAGTAAAAATATTGCAGGGCTACTGTACCGGCGTTAAGGCTGGGTTCGATCCTGGCAGAAACGTTCCGGTTAGGACTCTGAGCATTCTTGAAAATGACCTCAGTTAATCGGCCTTCTCGCCAGCCGTAATATCCGATCGAGAGTTGATTCACAGCCCAGCGCAATTGACGCACTAGTCCATCATCATCGTAATTGACATAACCCATTGGGTATTTCAGCTGTGCCAAGTTCTGGGGTTGCCCAAAGACCCAGTTGCTTTGATATTCCAGCATGGCAAGGAGCAAATAAGGATTGATGGAATTATTTTGAGCGATATTTCTAACGATCTCTCCCCCGCTAGTCAGATTGGAGTGTTCATAATCTCGCTCTTCGCTGAGATATCCTCCCGCCGCTTGGACGAACTGAACTACGTCTTCTGGAAAATCAGAATCAGTGATGGCCCGGGAATATACAAACTCGCTATCAGGCAGTAAGTGGGAGCCGGAAGTCGTATTGATCAAAACCTGGGGAATCACTAGCAATGTTCCCGGATTGATAAAGGAGCTTACCGGCAAGTCCACATTGGATTGGATCTGGTCTTTCCCAACGCCAAAGTGAGTGGCTACTACTGCCAATGTATCTCCCGCTTGGGCATGGTAAACAATTGGTTCCTGCTGGGCTTCAGGTGTCGGGACAAGAGTTTCAGTCGGGGGTATATACGCTGTTGGTGTGGGATTATCTGATGGATCAGTTGTTGGAGTAGGTTCCAGGGTTGGAATTTCAGTAGCTTCCGGAAGGATGATCTCTGTTGTGGGAGTGAACCCGATTGGAGGCACAAATATGGGTGGTGTTTTTTGGTAAAAACTACACCCCGCAAGAGATAATGCCAGCAATAGTATAAAAAATCGTTTCACAGAATTTTACCGTTGTATCTGATTAACATCAGTGTTAGTGTCTTCCGCTTGAATGGTTTGATCACCGCGAACCATTAATCCCTGGTATGGATATCCCAAACCTTGAGATATCCAGCCATCCAAGTTAAATGGAATATTCTGATCAGCGGGAATCCATTCTCCATTATACCGCCGGGCAATATGCAGGTGTGACCCAGTGGAGACGCCACCTTCACAGGAAGGATGGCCGATCCGATCGCCGGCTTCTAATATTGCTCCCAGTTCTACTCGGCCTCTAGTTTCGATATGCATATAAAGGATTGCCCAATTGGTCTGATCGTATGGGTCACCGTCAATGCTTTGTACTACTGCGCCGTGATCCGATCGAGTAATAGGGCCATCGGCTACCGCGACTACCCAATCATCGCTAAAGCTGCAGCCCAGATCCTTATCGGCTGGAGCAAAATCGAGTGCTGCCCAAGCAGACCCATCATCCCATCCACCATGGGGGCCTCCTGTGAATAACCATGCTGCGCCTTCTTCGAATGGGAGCTGAAGAATGGGTTGGGTCAAGTCATAAGGGATCATCGGAGTGTAGTTATAGTCAAAGGGGTATCCATAGAGGGCTGTATATGTGTTGACAAAACCGGTTTCTGACACAGCATCAAGCCACTTATTGTAGGACAGTACCCGTGCAAATAGATTCTGGACCCCGGCAGTTCCGGCATTGATGGTGGAATCTATTGGTACATTTATTCCATCTAAACATGCCCAGGCGCCCACTCCGCGCACCTTCCATAGGTAATAACCCCGGTTGAGCTCATCAGCTGCCCAAGCAAGTTGATAATACAGTCCTTCGTATCCACCTTCCCTGTACTCCAGCGGATAGGGATTGTTTAAATTATTCGATCCGGTCAACCACCCAGTTTGATATTCGATGATAGCCAGAAGAAGTCGCGGATTTACCGAATAATCCTGGGAAACTCGGGCTATGACCTCAGCGGCAGTCTGTACCTCTCCATCAATTTCTTCCTCGTGGTTCTTGAGATAACCTGGCTGATTATTGATGAAAGCCTCAATTTGGAAACGAATAGTGTATGGGCTGCGGACTAATTCGGAATCAGGGATGATTTTATATCCTGGTCCGATCTCGCTGACATCAGGAGCCGGGAGCAGTAGCTGCTGGCCGGCATAAATTAAGCCAGAGTTAGGAATCTGATTGACTTCAATGATCAGTTCGGGGAGCACATCATGCCGGTAGGCAATCGATTTAATCGTATCTCCCCATTGGACTGAATAATATACATCCTCAGTACGCAGTGTCGGCAGCGGTTTTGGGGGACTGGGGGTCGGTGTGATAACCGGTTGATTAGGTATCCTGGTAGGAGGAATGTAAGGATCGGAAGTAGTTTCGACATCACCCTCAACTCCTACATTGGAGAAGTTAATATAGGGAGCGGTATGCGCCTGCCGGGTGCAGGCACCGATCAACAAGCTCAATAAAACCACTGTGGATAATCGTATAGTTTTCATAATACAGGGTACATTTTACCTTTAAGTAGGAGAAGACAGCCCCTGATAATTCCTTGCTGGTTAATATTGCAAGAATAATACCGTTTCAGCCCGAAAAACCAGTCACAGATGGACAGATTTGGGCGGAATTTGGCCTAAGGTCGATAATAATCATTTGAAGATGTCATATATCGGGGAAAATAAGGAACATTATGCTTTACTGATAAGGATGTTTCCAGTATGATTATGAAGATTACCTCTGCCTGTTCGAAGGCAAATGAATGATATAAGGACTCGAGGTTTAATGAAAGCATTGGTTATGTCAGATATTCATGGCAATCGCACTGCCCTGGAAGCTGTTCTGGAAGCTGCCGGGAAGGTCGATGCTGTCTGGTGCTTGGGGGATATTATCGGTTATGGTCCAGATCCAAACGATTGTGTCTCTATAATCAGAGACCTCCCCAACCTGGTTTGCCTACGGGGTAATCATGACAGCGCAGTGATCGGATTAACCGAAAAAGGGAAATTCAATTTTGCGGCTCAGAGAGTGATTGAATGGACCGAGGAGCAGCTGAATCCTGTTCACCGGCAATATTTGCAGACTTTGTCACCACAAGCGAAAGTTGACCAGGTCACGCTGGCACATGGCAGCCCCAGGGATCCCGTCTGGGAATATATTATGGATGTCTATACGGCAACCGACAATTTCGAATATTTTGATACCCCTTATTGTTTTATTGGACATTCGCATCTCCCGGTTTTATATTATATGAAAGAAGGAAAAGGGTTGGCGAATGTCACCTTTGTTTATCCAGGCGACACAGCTAAACTTCCAGAAAACACCATTGTGAACCCAGGCTCGGTTGGACAACCCCGTGATCACGACCCCAGGGCGGCTTTTACAATTTATGATACGGAAGAAAATACCTGGGCCCAACACCGGGTACCCTATGATATTTCCGAAGTTCAGGCCCGGATGACCCAGGCTGGTTTACCGATCGAGTATGTACAACGGCTAGACCTTGGTTGGTAAGGGAACTTTTCTACATTTCCTAACGTCATTAGGATGAAAACATCACATAGTAAGGAGAAATAATGATGAGAAAACAAATGCTTATCCTTTCCCTTGTTGTCCTCCTGATGGCATCCTGCGCCGGTAAAAGTTCCATTGGTTATGCGCCAGACGTCATGATGGAAAGCAGCGCGCCAATGTCACGGGGGGTGGCCGATTCCTATGCCAAAGAGGCAGATAATTCTGTTTATTCGGAAGAAGGACTGCAGGTTCAGGAATCCCAAGTGCGCATGGTAATTAAAAACGCCTCGCTTTCGATCGTTGTAGAGGAACCTGGTGTCTCGTTAGAAGCAATCAGTAAATTGGCCTCGGATCTGGGAGGATTTGTAGTTTCCTCTAATTTGTATCGGACCCAAACAGTCAATGGATTGGAGGTTCCCCAGGCTAACATCACCATCCGGGTTCCGGCTGACACATTGGACCAGGCTCTGGCGGAAATCAAATCTGGTGCCGGGCAAATTCTCAGCGAAAATGTATCCGGACAAGATGTCACCCAGGAATATACCGATCTGGAATCCCGACTTAGAAACCTGGAAAGGGCCGAAGAACAGCTGACCGAGATCATGGAACAAGCCTGGGAAACGGAAGATGTTCTGGTTGTATATAACAGGTTGGTGGAAATCCAGGAACAGATCGAATTGATTAAAGGGCAGATGAAATATTATGAACAATCGGCTGCGTTGTCCGCGATCTCTATCAATATCCAGGCCAATGAAGCTGTCCAGCCGCTGAAGATCGGCAACTGGCAGCCCGTTGGAGTTGCTAAGAGGGCACTCCAGGCTTTGATCAACACCCTGAAATTCTTGGCTGACATGTTGATCTGGATCATGCTGTACATACTGCCGGTCGCTCTTATCCTATTCTTCCCGGTCCGCTGGCTTTGGCGCTGGCTAAAGAAAGGGAGTGCAAAAAGGAAAGCAAGAAAAGAGCAGAAAAAGGGGCTGAAAGAAACCAAGTAGAACCTTTACTTTCGAAGATGAAGATAATATTCAACTTCCGAAGTTTTTAGGGGACCTCTTTCAAGATCTGAGGTTTACTGACTTCGGAAGTCTTCATTTAAGTAACTTTGGTAAAATTCTCATGTAGACTTTGGAAACAATATATCGATGGAAAATCTTAAGCAGGATACAAAAGATCTGATCGGGATAACTTTATCCCCATACCAACTGTCACTTCTGGAAGAATATGAACAGGAATTGGATATTTGGAATGAACGTTACAGCTTGACCGCGATCCATGAACCTGAAAAAGTCCGTGTAAAACATTTCCTGGATTCTTTTAGCCCCATGCTGGTAATGAAGAATACCCCTGTTAAGAAGATTATTGATATTGGTACAGGGGCAGGATTTCCTGGCATACCCCTTAAGATACTGTTACCGGATACCGAAGTAGTCTTGGTTGATTCAGTGAACAAAAAAACCGATTTTTGCGAACACATCATCGATCATTTGAAGCTCCAGGGTATATCAGCAATCCATGATCGTGTGGAAAACTTAGCGGTGGAAAAAGAATTCCGCGAGCAATTCGATTGGGCTGTCGCCAGGGCTGTGGCCCAGCTGGCTACACTCAGTGAATATATGCTCCCCTTTGTTAAGGTCGGCGGCAGGATGCTGGCCATGAAAGGAGATCAGGGTCCATTTGAAACCCAGAAAGCAGCTCCGGCAATCAGTTTATTGGGTGGACAGCTTCAGCAAGTTAAACGTCTAACCCTGCCGGGTGTGACAGAAGATCGATTTTTGATTACGGTTGAGAAAAAAGCTACTACTCCGGAGAAATATCCTCGCAGAGTAGGAGTGCCAAGCAAAAAACCCCTCTGATCAATTTGCCAATCCCCCGTTCTTGATCTCCCACTGGGTCGCTGATTTTTTAAACTCGTCAGAAAACAAATTCAGATCCGTTGTTGTTAACAAGGACTGTTCGGTTTTTGCCAAGAGATCCAACAGATCTTGGCGTCGGGTATCGTCCAATTCAGCCAGGACTTCATCCAGCAACAGCACAGGCCAATCCCCATTCTTTTCGTTAAGCCAGTTCACTTCTGCCAGTTTAATTGCAAGCATAGCCGTCCGCAGCTGACCCCTGGACCCGAAATTTCCCAGGTCAATACCGTTGCTTAGGTAACGCATCTCATCGCGGTGGGGACCCCGGGATGTAACTCCACGGTAGATATCTTCGGAACGGGAGGAAAGTAGTTTCTCACGATATCCATCCTGGATATCTTTCAGCTCTACTCTTGAACGATCGAGGGCATTCTCAAGCGGGAGTTCGATTTGTCCGGGCGGGGATGCTGCTGGATCAAATGATGGTAGATAATTAAGGCGCAAGATCTCTTCGCCCCTGGTCAGATCCTGGTGAATGGGGGCAGCGATATAACCGAGATCTCGTATAGCCTGGATCCGGGCATAGATGATGTAAGCACCTGCCTGGGTGATTTTTTCATCCCAGTAGGATAGTTGGTCAACATCTCTGGAGCGCTCGTTCAGTTGTTTTAAGAGGGCATTACGCTGGGTCAGAGCTTTATTATATTCAGAGAGAGATTCTGTATAGGCAGGATCGACCTGGGCCAGGGTCATGTTTAGGTAATGACGTCGCAACTGCGGTGAGCCAGTGACGATCTGCAGCATGTGGGGTAGGAATAGAACAGCATTAAAAGTGCCGATAACTGAGTTGATCTTTTGCTGTGACCCATCCAATAGCACTTCTTTGCGAATACTGTTATTCCCATTGGAGTTGGTATCCTTGATAATGCGAATCTCAAGGTGGTGGTCAGTATCCTTCTTTCTGAAGTCAGCCACGATCCTGCAAACAGCCAGGTTGTTCTGAAGGGCTGAAAAGTTAATTAGGTCAAGGGAGTTGGACGCCTGAAATGAATCCAGGGTAGAAAGATAATAGACTGCTTCTAGTAAACTGGTTTTCCCCTGGGCGTTATCACCGACCAGAATGAGCGAGTTAAGTGGAACAGCCTGATCAAAGCGGGAGAATATTCGAAAATCAGTCAGGGATAGGTGTGTGAGGAACATGCAGCTTAGATGGGATTATAATCCTCGTCTGTTTCCCAGACGCGGATAGTTCGGTCAGTGAATAAGATACCATTGATATGATCAATTTCGTGTTGAAAGATCCTGGCGAGCCAGCCTTGTAATTTCATTTTGAGCGGTTTTCCATAGCGGTCCTGTCCTTCAACCACAATTTCTTGGGCCCGGTCAACTTCTCCCATAAACCCTGGAATGGACAAGCATCCTTCTGCGCCGGTAACTATTTCCTGTGAAAAGCGGGAAATAGTTGGATTTACTGTCACATAAAGAATGGGCGGGATATCCTCATCCTCATCGCTGCCGTATTCAACCAGGATAACTTGTTGAGAAACATTCACCTGCGGGGCTGCTAATCCCGCTCCTGATGCTTCGTGCAGTGTGATGATCATATCATCAACTAATTCCTGAAGTTCAGGACCAAAATCAGTGATTAGAGCAGCTTTTTTTCTGAGGGTTGGGTGGGGGACAAAGATAATATCTCTAGCGGGCATACGATTATTGCTCCATATCCTTACAGCAGTATTGTTTCATCACCATCAAGCGGTTCGACTTCATCGTTGTTTTCTTCATGATAAGCCGCTAGAAATTCTACCATATCATCTCGACGGCGCCTGGACTCGCCCCGCTCGTTTTCTTTGATCACGGCATTATAACGCTCAAAGACCTCATTTTGAACAGAGATCGGCTGGGCGACGTGTTCAAAGTCCAACTGGATATCACCGACATTGATGGCGACCGTGCCAAAATCAAATATCCTCTGGATGATATTTTCCCTACTGTAATCCAGGCTGAGGATGTTTTCCAACAACGCAGAACGTTTGGTTTCCCTGCCAAAGGGTTTCCGATCCAGGTCGATCACTTGTTTGTCCGTGATTTGAAAGCGGTCATTGGCCCAGTCTGCAAAGGCATAAGCCAGGGCAAGAACGTTCACCGTAAGAAGAATACCCAGAAGAGAAAAAGATGGGATTGGTATCAGCTGTACCAATCGAGCAAAGAAGGAGACTAGCAGGAGCACAAATAACAACCACAGCCACCAGGAGTTCTTGAAGAGGATGAAGATATGTTTCCGGTAGTTGATGACTCCGTTCAGCTCATATCGAGCCCGGAACAGATTAATGAATTCCTGGAGAGGCGTGATCGTTTCTGTCAGCTGAGGTCCACCCTCCATGACTAGATCGGTGTATTCTTCTTCCTCGTCCATCGGTCCAGTTTCACCAGATAACCCTAAACGGCTGCGGATGGCCTGGTTGATATTGTCTTTATCAGTTTGTTGGGCCCGAGCCTTGGCGATTTCCTGCGCTTCTGAGATCAGATCCAGCAGCACTTCAGGATGGGCCGTATTGCGCATGGGTATGTTCCCGGTATAGGTACGGATGATCACATCTCCATAGCCAAATATGCGCTGCATCTGATTTGAGGAGATATTTACAGATAAGATGGATTGGAGCGGTACCTCACGGCGCTGGTCATGAAGCCAGATCACTTTTTCTACCCAGGCAGCCCTGTCGCTGGTGACCAGGTAAAAATCGTTCCGCCAGTCCAACCAGAGCCAGACCCCCCAGACAATAGAGATCAGGATAGTTATGGCCATGAATATCCCCAGATTCAAATGGAGTAGAATTGCCCCAATTCCTGTCAAGATTAAGAAAAGGGCTGGGAGAAGTAATTGTCCGTAGAGGACATTGATGTGTTTGCGATCAATAAACCGGATGATCTCCTCAGGCCCGATCCAGGGGAAATCATTTCTCTGCAGGATGTTTGCGCTTAATTTCAAGGCAGATAACCTGGTTCTGGTGGATGGGTAAGCCGAGAGGATGGCGATAAAGCCCCGCTTATTTACTGCCAGCAAGGTGGTGTCTTCCAGGGCAGTGGCAGTCTCTTTCCGCACCCCTTCTCTGTGTAATTCTTTATCTCCGAAGTGACCCCTGGGATTGATGATGATCCCGTTTTGGTTCTCATCTTCAATCAGAACTTTGCCCGATACAACCAGGAAAAAATTCCTACCTGGGAAACCTGCTCGGTAGAGCACTTCCCCCTCTTCCAGGGATATGGGATTAAAGAGAGGCAGTAATTGCCCCAGCTCGTCATCGCTCAGGAATCTAAAGAGAAAATGGTCATGCAGGAAGGAAAAGATCGTTTTTGAATCCATATTTTTTTTATCAAGATAATTTTAACACAACAAAGGCTTCACAGAACCCTGTTGACAGAGAGCCGGACTTAAACCCTGTATCCAGGTTCAAAAATAAGGCCGGAACCCGCCTAAAGGGAGCAACAGTGTTAGAATAGGGTACGTTTACTGAGTAGACTTAGGAGCAAGAAACATGCCTATAAATTTCGGAACAGATGGCTGGCGAGCAGTCATTTCCGACACATTTACTTTTCACAATCTTCGCATGGTAACTCAGGCGATCGCTGATGCAATTCGTTCTGGACATTGGCATAATAATGACACAGAAAACATCAAACCCGACCCCAATAAGATTGTAGTTGGTTTTGATACTCGTTTTCTCTCCGATCGATACGCCAGGGACGTAGCTCGAGTGATGGCTGCTAATGGGTATACCGTTTATATCGCCCAGGCAGATTCGTCTACTCCCTCCATTTCTTATGCAGTGAAAAACCTCAATGCCATCGCCGGCATTGTGATCACCGCATCTCACAACGCTCCTCGTTACAGCGGTGTAAAATTGAAAGCTGCAAATGGATGTTCTGCTTCACCAGAACAGTCTCGCAAGGTTGAAGTTTACCTCAATGACAATCAGGAAAGAGGGCGCGGCCCAAACTTGATGGAATGGGATCAGGCGGTTGAAAAAGGTTTGATCATCAGTTTTAATCCTATCCCCGAATACTATGAGCATTTGAGAACGCTGATCGATTTTGATACCATCGCTGGCAATCCGCCCAGAGTAGTAGTCGATTCAATGCATGGCTCCGGAAGGGGTATGATCAAAAGCATCCTCACTGGAACTGGCTGCGAGGTTAGCGAGATCCGTGGAGAAATGAATCCCGGTTTTGGTGGCGCACACCCCGAACCAATCGGCTCACGTCTCGGCGCTCTGGCTGGCGCGATCAGCACTGGGATGGGTAACTTTGGGTTGGCTCTAGACGGCGATGCGGACAGAATTGGTGCCATGGATGAAAGAGGAAATTTTGTTGATCCCCATAAAATTATGGCCCTGTCCTTAAAATACCTGGTGGATCATCGAAATTTGACTGGACCTGTGGTGCGGACTGTTTCAACAACTCGCATGATAGACCGCCTGGCAGCCAAATACGACCTGCCTGTATATGAAACACCTGTGGGATTTAATCATATTGCGGATTACATGATCTCTGAAAATGTTTTGATCGGGGGAGAGGAATCAGGCGGTATTTCGATCCAGGGTAATATCCCTGAAGGAGATGGGGTATTGATGGGATTGCTTTTAATTGAAATGGTTTCTGTTTACGGAAAATCCCTTCACACTCTAGTAAATGAGCTGCTGGAAGAAGTTGGACCGGCTTTTTACGAAAGAAAGGACCAGCGTTTGAAATACCCCATTCAGAAAAAAGAGATGGTTCAATATCTACTGGATAATAAACCAGCAGAGATTGGCGGAGTGAAAGTCACAGAACTCCTAACCATTGACGGTGTGAAATATATAATGGATGATGATTCCTGGCTTTTGATCAGGCCGTCAGGCACAGAACCGGTCTTGCGTGTTTACGCTGAGGGGAGAACTGAGGAAATGGTTCAGGCTTTACTGGGATATGGAGAGGAAGTCGCTGAAAGTATCACCTGATCCGGATCACCACTTTATTGAATCAAACAACCACAGCGGAAGAGAGAAATTGCTGTGGTTGTTATTTTTAATCAGGTGACAGGGTATAAAACCATCTGAATCAGTTGGTTGAGGTCCTTAAGCGCCGGCTGAGGATGATGATCACCATTAATACTCCTGCAACCAGGACCAGCCCCGGAACCCCGAAGTCGTCGGCGAATCCCGTATCCGGGAGCGCAGTTGCTGTTGGAATCGGAGTAGTCCCTCCTCCACCAGCTTGTTGTGTCAGCAGGGCGGCAACCGTTTCTGTGGCGGCCGGATCGTCAGTTCCATCCGGTGTATTAGTGGGCGCCAAGACGGGAGTTGATGTGCTGCTAGGAATCATGGTAGGAGTATTCGTAGGCGGCGATGTTGCTGTAAAGGTGGGGGTCATTGTTACCTGTTTGGCAATTGCCGTCAGCTGGGCTTCCTCTGCCACTGCTGTATTGGTCGCATTTATCTCAGCAACCTGAGTCTGTTGGCCAGTATCACGACTTGGCAAGTACAGGACAGCATAGGCAGCAATCGCCAGCAAAGCGATCAGGAGAATACCTCCAAGGATACCTGCAACGATCAGGAAGGTTCGATTTGAACCTCTGCTGGTTGAGATAGTCTCTTCACTCCCAATTTCTTCGAAATCCATATCTTCAAAATCGTTCATTCCCATAAGTCTCTCTCCTCAATTTACCCTGTCAGATCTTCCGTAAATTGGTTTAGTTTTCAATCCTTAAGAATTTCCAGGTTAGTAAGCGGTAATATTGTACTCTTTTCATTGGCAAACCTGACTTCTACGAGTTTGGTTTCGATGCCATTGGATAGGCCTTGTTTGCCAGAGATTATTTTATCAATTTCCCCAATTTGCGGGGCTTGCGGTCCATTTATAATGATAACCTTTTTACCCACTTTGAGTGTTTCAGCTTCTGAGGGTAAATCTGGTTCAGAAGTAGATGATTGTGAAATGATACCCTCGGGGAAGTTTCCCCGGAAGGTGTCAAGTTCCTGGGCATTCAAAGCAATATTCTTATCTTTGTTTTCGATCAGGATAGCTTCAGCTGCCTTGTTCATGGGTGTTTCACGGAAACCATCAATTACCATGATCGGGTAATCTATCTTTTTTGCCAGGGGTATTAGCTCCGAGGACATGCTGCCCAGGATCAATCCCTTGATTGGTACGATACCAGCAGCTTTCAGCACTTCTGGTTCCCTGCAGTATCCAGCTGTAATGATCGAGCCCCTGAATCCTATATTGAGCTGTTCTACGACCAGTTCCTGCAGCATATCATTGCTGATAGGCTGTACGACGCCGTAGGTGATCTTGCCGTTACCCCATACTCCTTGTATAAGGGCTCCTTTGGTTTCTATAATGGCGCCCCGTTCAGGGATGATATTTGTGACAGTTCCTTCCATGCCCGCTTGTAGTTCGAACTCGGGGGAAATGATCTCGTATAATACTTTTCCTTCTCCTGCTATCCTTACGATTCCAGGCTGAGGTGCCCGAACCACGCGCTGGAATATTCCCACTGGTCCTGCGATGATATCTCCCTGTACTAGGTCTTCACCAGCCTGACGCTGGAGAAGTTCATCCGCCCGGACTGGGTTTACATTAAGACCCTGGGCAATATCTAGGAGAACGAACTTGGGAGCGAGAGGAGCGACCACAATCACATCTGCGGGGGATACTTTTTGCATCCGACGGACGAGGACATGACCGGCTACAGGTAGGACCCGTTCCCGTTTTATGCTTGTGAGTGCATGGATATGTTTAACTTTACTGATCATTTTTTTATCAGGTTTATACCTGTAACCTATTCATATTTACTGAACGTTTTTCTCCAGGTTTCGTTCCTCTTCCTGTTTTTCTCCTGGTCAATTGAAAATTGAAGTGGACGTCCCCTGGCATCGATTACAATGCCTAAGACGCCTCCAATCGCATTCACCTTGCCAGATTTTCCCGGACCTCCCATGCCAACATCAAAACGATTTAGAGGGCGGAGGTGCAAGGATACTTTTTCACCAAGGTCCACAGGAAGAACAGATAAGGATCCATATTTTATATCTCGAGTAAATGACCTTCCATCTTCCCGGTTGACACGAATCCTGAGGATCGGTGTTCCTGGTCTGGCAACTCCTAAAGGTGCAATAATCGTGCCCAAATTCAGGAATGTACTGGATTCTATCACCTGAACGGTTAACAAGGGGTTGGCCTCGGCCGCAGCCCCCAATCCGGGTAATAAACCGTTTTGATCCAGGGCCAGAGTTGTTACACCAGTTGGCTGCAGGCCGTCTAGCAATACAGACAGTGATTGATACTGTTTAGGTGCCAGGGTCAAGATCCTCCCCGACCCAATGATCGGTTCCATATATGGCAGCAATGTACCTCCAGCTCCAAGCTGTTTAGCCAGGCTGGGGATAGTTTGTTCTGCTGCATATCTTAGAGCTTGTTTGGCAACCGCCAGTTCGACTTCAAGGTGCTCAACATTGAGAGGAAGTGAACTAGGGTAAATCGATTTATTATAGATGTAATCTTGGATCTCCTGATCAGATAGCTCAAATGGCATCCAGCGTTTGATCAATTCCAGGGAATTCTTCTCGATTACACCACCTGAACCAGAGCCCACTCCTAAACCGGGAAATACCCGGAGAGTTTCTTCTCCGTTGAATGCGCCGGCCATGATTGTAGCATCGGAACCTATATCAACTCCCAGAACGCCTTTTTCTGGCTCGTATTTTTCACTCAGGAATCGGATTGCCCGACCAAAAGCGGACGCTGTCGAAGTGAATGTTCCCTCGGCCCAAGAAATAACTTCACTGAGACCGCCAGTCTGTTTTATCCGTATATCCTTATATACTTCATTGATCTCTTTCTGGGCGGGCTGGATATTCTCTATCCCGAGCACAGGTTGGATATTGGCAGCAACTCTCAATTTGCTGATCTTAGCGAGCCCGGATTTGACCTCGTCTTGAAGCTGTTCGTTTCCAGCGAATAGGATATGTGGGCGCTGACTTTCGTCCATCATATAACTGGATAGGCCGATGCTTTCGAGGATGCTGAGAAGAGATTGTGAGGCACCATTATTTGTTCCCCCGGTAATAATGATCAAGTCGGGTCGTTTTCTGGTCAGGAGGTTGATCCTGTCAGAGGATGTCCGGTGATCGTTCAGTGAAATCTCGGCGATGATATTCGCGTAAGTGGTGTGGGCTAGATGTCGGGCATTTTGTAGAGAGACTGTATCTAGGAGGCCTACTGTGACAACAGATATCGGATTACCGACAGACATGGTCGCAACAAAGATATCAACTCCCTTGTTATCCGGAGTGCTAGGGATGATTACGCCATCTTTTTCGCTTAACAATACTCGACCAGTTATAAATTGGAGTTCTTCCAACGAACGCCATATTCCCTCGGTAACATCAAAATGGGGCACCCCTGCAGTTGTCGGCGCACTCCCCACAGCCACAAAGCGGTATTTACCGCTCACCACATCGAAAAACAACGATCGGGTAATGGTACTTCCGATATCAACTGCTATAACTGATTTTGCTGCAATAATAGTTTTATCCATGATCCCTAAAATGAAGAGAATAATTGAAAACCAATTGAGTTCAGGAAAGCCCAGAATGAGGATAATCTCTCTACCAGGGCGGCCAGGGCAGTCAGGAATACACCAGCGTACAAGGCACCAAAGGTTATCGCCAGAAAGACCTTCCCTACTTTACTTGCATATTCGATTATCGGCAGCCTTTTATCGGATTGTCCGGGTGAATCCTGGGTTCCAAAATGAAAATAGATCAGGGTAGTGACTGTTCCCAGGACAACGATGATTCCATTAATTGCTTGGTCCCAGCGGTTTGTGGTGATGGTATAGGCCGATGGATCCACGCTGTTGATTGTACCCAAGATTTGGGGGAAGAGTGTGCCAGTGATCGCACCGCCGATGGCTGCTGCAGCCCCAATTCCAACCAAGATGGCAACTGACCAGTTACCAAGCTTGCGGAGAGGCGTCACTTTGAAAAACAAGAAAACACCGGGTATGAAAAGCAGGATCGATAATAAACGTTCTCCCTGTGTACCCTGGATGAGCGGGATGATTAAACGCGGGATCAACACATTATTGACTGTGACGATGGCAACATATCCGGCAGCGACACCAATAAAAATGTGGATTGCCAACCGGAAAAACGGATTATCACCGAGTAAATAGCTGAAGATCAAGAGCGTCAGCAAAAATCCCAAGGATATTCCAATGAAGTCCATCATATTTGCCATATTCACTTAACATCTCCTGCAACTCTGGATCTGTGGCGGGAGAACAGGGACAAAACGCCATTTGCCAATCCGCCAATAAAAATCGTACCAACAGTGATGATGATACCCAAATTGAATGGAAGCCAGGCTGCGGTGGCCAGATTTGGTCGGTTCAACAGCTGTTCATAATTCATGCTATCAATAATCCCGGAAACATAACCTTTTAGCAATTGGGGTGATGAGCGGAAATAAGGTTGGATCAATGGCTCAGCTTGAGCGCTGACTACCATGTTCAAAGGGGTGTCTTCCAGGATAGTGCCCACTTGCTCGATCCAGATCTTAGCTGTATCTGGATCATCTGTAATTACTAGAACCATTGCAAAATCATTTATTGAGTCAACTTTCAAAAGAGGGGGAGATCCCCAGGCATTGCTGCCGTCAAAGGCCAGGGGGATTATCTTCTTTGGTGCTACAACGAAACTTAACAAGCCAGCTGATTCGCCTGGCAAATAACCCAGGTTGATGTAGTGCTGGGTATGGATGTAATCGTGTTTTCCTTGGGTGGTGGCTAGGAAATGATCTGCCAGGGCTGGTCCGGTAGGCTGAGTTGAAATAAAGGATAGATAAGTGCCTTGTTTCATCAAGTGGTCAACGACACCAGCCGCCGCGGCATATAATTCTCCTGCAGAGGCAGGCTGGTAATCAAATGCGATCAAGACAGGCTGACCATCGTACAAACCCTCGATCTGTTCATATAGAGCCCCGTATCCCGAATTTAGAACCTGGGCAGAAGTGGGGGGTTCTGTTTTAACAACTCCGCCAAAAATGATCGTCCCTGCTGTGGTTACCAGCATGATAATAGCAATCAACCACCGCAATACTCTTTGGGTTGCAACCGGAGCGGGTTTCAGGATGGTTTTTGTTTTGTTCTCATCTGCGATGAGCTTCTTCAGTACATTGACATAATCTTGGTGGGATTTAGAGGCAAATAGATCAAGTGGTTTTCTGGCGGCTTTCTCGGGATCAAAGGCACTTTCTGCTTCAGCAGGTAGCACACTTGGGATTCCTGCCAGAGGCCCGTAATTTTCAATATAATCCTCATCCTCGGAAAGTCCAGTGGCATCGGTCGATTCTACGACCGGACGCATGGCTTCTACCCAACCGGGTAGTTCTCCCTGGGATAATTCATCTTCAAAATCTTCAAACACAGAATCTGATGATGCAGATGTCAGCCAGCTGGGCAGCTCATCGCTGAAGAGATCGTCAAAAAATTCTTCTTCTTCGACCTGGAATGGGTCAATGACTGAATCGGTTCCATCTTCGCGTCCTGCTAAAAATTCCAAATCTTCGGGGATCTTCTCAGCGGCCTTCTTTTTTTCTTCCGCCCAGGATGGGAATTTGATCTGTTGGGAATCACTCAATCCTGTGGCCGGTTCGTCATCATCATCTTCTTGTGGAGGGAGCTTATCAGTGATACCCCTTACAATTGCAGGTTTATATTCCTCGTTAGTGCGGTCTTTTTTCAGCAGGAATGCATTTAAGGATTCGTCATCCCCATCAATATGGAGCCAGGCTGGTAAGTCGCTAGCGGGAGCGGCCTCATCGCTATCAGCAGCTGGCGGCGAATATTCCGGTGGCTTTACCTCTTCTGATATTTCCTCTGCCGGTGTATCAGACACAGAGAGCCAATCTGGGAAGGATGAATCCTCATCCACCATATCGCTGCTTTTATTCAGTCTTTTGATCTTGTCCAGCCAATCAGTTTGAGGTTTTGAGGGCTCTGGTGGAGTTTCAACGGTTGACTTTCTGGAATCAGGGTCTTGGAGCATGTCCAACCAACCAGAATCCTCGCTGAAACCAGGAGAGCCAAACTCCGGTAAAGGATCTTCATCTTCATCATAAAGGTCAGGGCGAAAACCGATAGGGCCTGGTTCGCTTTCTGGATCTGGCGTTAAGAAGTCCAATTCCCCTGCCGGTTCGCCCGCGGGTTGTTCTATTACGGCAGCTCCTTCCTCTCCATCCAGGGATGCTAAAATGTCCAGCCCCCCGGCAGTATCTGGGTCCGGTTGTTCAGTTATCACCGGTTTTTCTTCAACGCTCGGAGTGGTCAAGAAATCCCATTCATCAACAGGGCCCTTGGATGGTTCTTCCAGGACAGGCACTTCTTCAGCAGAAGGCGATGTTAGGAAATCCCACTCATCAACTGGACCCTTTTCAGGTTCTTCTTTCTGAGGAGGTTCATCCGCAGCAGTGGATGAAGAAAGGAAATCCCATGCGTCAACCTGTTCCTCGGTTTGTTCTTCTTTCTGAACAGGTTCTTTTTCTGTAGAAGGTTTAGCTAGGGAATCCCACGCCTCTTCGGGTTTTTGGGCAGGGCTTTCCTCTTCAGGAGTGCTGTCATCGGAAAGTGAGCTAAGAAAGTCCAAATTGTCCGCAGGTTCTTCAACTGGTGGAGTTTTTCCTGATAGGCTGTCTTCGGCGGAAGGCTCGGTAAGGTACTGCCAATCTCCCCCGGTTTTTTCTACAGGAGTTTCTTCTCCTAACAGTTCATCACGTGCAGAGGGTTCCAAGAAAGGGTCGAAGGCAGGAGGATCCGGTTGCTTCTTTTCTTCCTCCTCGGAACTTGTAAATGGATCATCAGTTGCGAAGAAATCGTCCAATCGGGAGGAAGCTTCGGATTCTTCTACCGGTTGTGTGTCTCCTCTTGTGTCGGAGGCATCCAAAGGATCCGGGGCGGGGATCAGATCATCCAGCCTGGAGAAATCATCCGTTGATTCCGCAGTTTGGGTTGCCTCTTCCAGGGGTTCTTCTGGAGACAATAAACTGTCTAAACGTGCGCCCTCATCCAGTGGTTCCGCGGATTGGACTGGTGTTTTGGTATCGTTATTGTCGAATAGATCGTCTCGCAGGGAGGGACTATCGAGTGGTAGGGGATCCACGCTGAACAAGGGAGCACTACAATGATCACAAAAATTATGATCATCTGTATTGGGTTTTCCGCAGGTTGGGCACAGGATCTCAGTCATGATTATTCACCGTACGGTCTATCAGTTCCCATTAGGACCCGGATACCGGTTGTTATTGTGCCCAGAGCAATACCCAACAGCAGCCCACGGGCTCCTCCCAGGGCTGGGACACGAAGGATCCAATCGTGAATCACATGAAGGAATGGAAGCGTAGCTGGGGGTATCGAAAAAGACCCCAGCAGGACTAATAAAACAACAAAAAAGAAGACTATTGAGAACAGGTCCATCCGCTTGCGTAGGATGCTGGCGGCTGCATAAGTAAGGCTGACAGCTGTTACAGCAAGCAGACTGGTTTCAATTGGAAGCTGAATATTAGTGAAGATCCAGCTGGTCATCTGGAAGTTAGGTTTACCGACCAGATAGGTCTGGACCATGTCAATAATGCCAATAATTAGTGTGGCCAGCAGAGCAATTACAAGGATCAGGCTGTAACCGGAATTTTCGCTATCCGCTCCTAGTTTTTTAATATGGACGGTGATTAGATTGATAATGCCAACAAGAAGCGCAACCGCTGACAGGACCAGGCCGGCTCTCAGAAGGATAATGCGGATATTTATAAATGCGGGAATGAAATATCCGGCCAGGACAATAATGCCGACTCCAATAGCAACTGCGGTAGAGACAGGAGATTTCAGATTAATCTTCAAATTGAACCTGCCAGGATTTTTTCAATAAATACGTCAATTCCAAGAATATTCAGTAAAACGCTGGCCAGGATGATAAAAATGATGATCCAGCGAACGACATCTTGGGCTGATATGCTTGCCTGGTGCATTTTTCCTGCACCGAGGTAGGCCCCTCCTGCAAATAATTCTTCACCAATTAGAGGATCTGAGGCGCTGGCATAGATGACAGCCTGAGCAGGGAGCTGAGAAGTGCCGGCGATGGTTGGGCTGCTTTGCCTCTCACCAGCAGTCGTGATCCAGGTGATTTCGTTACCAAACCACCCCGTGTGGATATTGGCGGAGACATTATCGTTCCGGATTGTGCTCAAAGTGCCTACAGCGTAAGAAAAAGGTGTAACGCCGACCAACTCTCCGGATGGGTTTTTAATGTTATCTGAAATACTGATCGCTTTTGAGCTTCCTTTGATCGTATCCTGCGCCAGAATTGATATTACAGGGTTTCCGGTGGAGGCAACCGGGGGATGATCGCAAACAGAGGATTTTTCAATGACCTGTTTTAGGATACCTAATCCAGCCAATGCGGCAGCGGATTCGGGACCGGTAATGCCCCCACTGCCCAGGGAAATATGCAGCTGAGAACCGTCCTCAACAGCAACTTTGATTTCCTGGATGATTTTGTCGTAGGCGGGAATCGGGCGGATATTATAGGTTTTTCGGTCCTTATTAATGAACGAAAAAAAGACCATTAAACCAACAAAAAGTACAATTACCATTAATCCCGTGAAGCCAGTAGCAGACACAGATATTTCCTCCAACTAGGTTGTTGGTTCGTAATTTCTGAGTGCCTCGATAAATAACGTTGTTTCGGATGGGTCTTCTAAAATCTTGGCTAAGTCCTGGGATTGATCTTTAGGGATGAAAGGGGACAAAACTGGTTGGCTGAGATAGACCAGCTGGGCGCCAAGCAGATTCATTGGACCCAGAGCTTCCAAGAAGGTTGCGGTGAGGTTCTGGAGCCGTAATTTATACAGCGATTCAATCCATTTTTTCCTGTTTTCTTGAATTTTCATAACTCAGAATTAGTATAGCATAGTTTCATTATTCAGGCGTACAGCCCTCAATCTACAGGATATGACTAATGATATCCAAAGGGGATTATTTCTCATACTGTACCTGGCCGATATAATGGCATAATCTATATTACAGTAATGTGTATTGTTGTCAGGAGTGGGAGGGTATTATGCAGCCAGATTTAACTGAACAGATCTTGGAATTGGTGCGTTTAACAGCTACGGACTTACCGCCGGATGTTGAAAAAACCCTCCGTGAGTCACGGGATCAGGAAGAAGAAGGCTCTGCTGCCCAGGGCGCACTGGATACGATCCTGGAAAATGTAAAAATGGCCCGAGAAAATTCTACTCCAATCTGCCAGGACACGGGAACGCCGTTGTTTTTTGTGAATTATCCAGAAGGTTGGAGCACAAGAAAATTAACCAGGCAGATCCAGGAGGCAGTGATCCAGGCCACAAAAAAATCTTACTTGAGGCCCAATTCTGTCAATACTCTGACTGGGAAGAATACCGGTGATAACAGTGGTGATGAACATTATCCCGCGATCCACTTTGAGGAAATAGACGGTGATCAGCTAGTGGTCGATCTGATTTTGAAGGGTGGGGGTTGTGAAAACGTCAGCACCCAATATAAACTTCCGGATACTTCTCTTGCTGCCGGCAGGGATTTGGATGGTGTGAGGAAAGTCAGCCTGGATGCTGTGGTCAAAGCCCAGGGAAAAGGCTGTGCTCCCGGAACTCTGGGTATCGCCATCGGCGGAGACCGTGGATCCTCTTATGTTGCTTCCAAGGAAGCGTTAAAGAGGCAGCTGGATGATACAAACCCGGATCCTGCCCTTGCAGATATGGAAGAAAAAATAACAGATCAAGCCAATCAGCTGGATATCGGTCCGATGGGTTTTCATGGCAAGACCACTGTATTAGGGACAAAGATCAAGAACTTGCATCGCTTGCCGGCCAGTTATTTTGTGTCGATTTCCTATATGTGCTGGGCTTACAGGCGCAGGAAAATGGTTTTTGAAAACGGTAGTGCCAAGTACGAATAGGAAAAGATAACTGGATATAAACTGATCAGATACCTAATCTCTATCAGTGTCAAAAAATATTTGTAGGGGCGACTCGCTGAGTCGCCATTTTTATAAGGACGAATTCCCTTCAAGGGACTCCGTCCTTATTGTTTTAAGAATATGGTATCGTATCCGCACATAATCAAGGGGGTTAATTCTAGATATACGGTTACTATCAATTCCTGAGGAGTTTTCCGTGTTTCGTTCACCCGATCAAGAACTATCTCGATCCCGTAAACGCAGGCTTTGGTATCTGTATGATGTAGGAAACTCAGCTTATGCGGCAGTTGTGATCCTGGCAATCTACGCTGCCTATTTCAAGGGGCATGTTGTTGGTGGCGCTGAAGGTTCGCGGCTGTGGGGTATCTCGGTGGGCATCGCCATGCTGGTCGTTGCGGTGATTTCACCTGTCCTGGGTGTGATCGCAGATCATACTGGGCAAAAGAAACGTTTGTTGATATATTTTACGATATTGTCTGTGACCTCTACGGCCTTATTGTATTTTGTACAGAAAGGAGACATCCTGCTGGGCATGGTTCTTTTCATCCTGGCGGAAATCGGCTACAGGGGCGGGCAGGTTTTTTACAATTCCTTGCTACCGGAAGTCGCTGATCAGGAGGAAATTGGACGGGTTTCCGGGAATGGCTGGGCGATCGGTTTAATTGGCGAGATAGTCTGTTTGCTGGTGGTCCTGGCCCTGGTGACGGTTTATGAGGGTACCTGGATCGTGCGTTTCTCACTGGTGATAACGGCAGTCTATTTTGCTGTCTTCGCAGCACCATTATTCATTTGGTTCCGAGAAAAAGGGGAGAATAGAAAGCTCCTGACCGGAGAGAACATATTTTTAGTTGCAATCCAAAGACTAAGAAAATCCTTCCAGAGTGTAAAAAATCACAGGGAATTTGTTAAATACATTATTGCCTTCCTGATCTATAACGATGGAATTCTGATGGCGATCAATTTTGCCGCCATATTCGGAGCTGTGATGTTCGGGCTTGATCAACAGCAGATCATCCTGTTCATGATCCTGATCCAGTTCACAAGTGTGATCGGGGCTTATATCTCGGGCTGGATTGCGGACAAGAGAAGCGGAAAGGCAGCCCTTATCATATTCTTATTGATGATGATCGGTTCTGTTGTCGGTCTATTTATCGTTGAAACCGTGGCTGGATTTTATGTCATTGGTGGAATCGCCGGGCTGGCTCTATCATCGGTTCAGGCAGTCAGCAGGGCTATGGTGGGCGCCCTGGCGCCTCCCGGCCGCAGTGCAGAGTTTTATGGATTTTTCGCGGTTGCTGGCAGGACATCTTCTTTCATTGGTCCCACGATTTATGGTTTTGTAGCCGCAGAAGCAGCCATTTTCTTTGAAGCCCAGGGTGAGGGAGCTTCATTTTTGTGGTTTAAGCTGCTGGAAGGTGGAGCGCCCTTTGCAGAACAGTTGGGGTAGCGGGTTGCAATCCTGCCAGTGATCCTGTTCCTGATTGTGGGCACGGCCATGCTCCTGGGAGTTAATGAAAAGAAGGCCAGGCAGCAGGGAGCCGAGACGGTGTCCGGTTAGTTCTTCCTCAGGTAACTTTCAACTGTTCCTTTGAGTAATTCTGGAAGATCCCATCTTCAACGATGGTTTTTATACGTTTAAGGGCGCGGTGAATATCCGTAAAACTGGTATATAGGGGTGCAATTCCCAGCCGGATGTTATTTGGAGCGCGGAAATCTGGGATGACTTTTAAGTTAGTGTCACCGGGTTGGGGGTCAATTAACGCCCGACATATCCGATATGATTCCGGGTGCCTGAGAGACACATGGGAGCCCCGCTGGGAGGAATCCAGGGGAGATCCAATTTCAAAACCTAGTGGATTCAATAATTCCTGTGCCAAGTAGATCAAGTAATCGGTTTGTTTAATGCTCTTCTCCCGGAGTTGGTCCATACCAGCCTCCATTATGATTTCCAGAGCTGGCTCAATACCTGCCATTGAAAGGATATGAGGTGTGCTGATCTGGTAGCGAGAGATGCTATCAGCCGGAGTGAAGTCCAGATTAAAGGAGAAGGGAGCCTTGTCAGCAAACCAGCCCCAGATGGGGGGTAATAATTCTTTCTGTAGATCTTTTCGGACATACAAGAAAGCAGGGGAACCGGGACCGCCGTTTAAATATTTATAAGTACAGCCAACAGCTAGATCCACATTCCATTCATTCAACTCAAGAGGAACCGCGCCAACAGAATGACAAAGATCCCACATGGCCAGGGCTCCTTGTTGATGAGCTAGTTCTGTGACTTTCTGGATGTTATACATGAAGGCGCTCTTAAATGCGACTTGGGTGAGAGCTACCAATGCAGTATCCTCGGTGATGGCATTATTGATGTTTTCTTCAGAAATGGAAATGGAATCCTCTGAGCGGATCAAGTCCAATTTATGTCTGTCGTTCAGGAGGTCGATCACCCCCTGGAAAACATACAGGTCGGTGGGGAAGTTGAACTCATCACTGAGCAGAACTTTCTTTCCAGCCTGGTACCGCAGGGCGGCAGTCGCCAGTTTAAAGAGATTGACCGAGGTTGTGTCACAAACCACTACTTCGTCATCCCTGGCGCCGATCAGTTTGGCAATCCTGGATCCCAGCACGGTTGGCATTTCAAACCAACCTTTATTCCAACCCTCTATTAGATCTTTCCCCCACTGTTCCTCAATCAGGTTCTGGAGATGGGGAATCGTATCTTTTGGTAATCTTCCCAGAGAATTACCATCTAGATAGATCAGATTGGGATCAGCAATAATAAACCGTTCCCGGAAACTGGCCAGTGGATCCTGGTTATCAAGTTGGGAGGCATAGAGTTCTTCAGTGTTTTTATTCATGAGCGGCACCCTCTATTATAAAAATTTGTAATTATAAATCAGTGAAATGAGAGTATTGGCCTTGTGCCAGACGTTGTTTTCCTTCTTCCAAGAAATCTTCAGGAATGACTTTAAAGGTCTCTCCTACACTTGGATCTTGGGGTGTGCGGGGAGCGTTTCCGTTTTGCAGGGAAGTTACTGCTTCAGCCATTAATTCACCCGACAGAGTGGCAATGCGATAATTAATGCTTTCATAAGTATCATTGCGGAAGACAGCGAGTTCTTTTGAGATAATAATATCTCCGAGGTCGATTTCTGGATTTACAAAGTGAGCTGTAGCGCCTTGAGGTAGATCTTTATATAAAGCCCAACCTACCGAAGCCGAACCGCGCAGCCAGGGAAGTATGCCCGGATGGGCATTGACAGTGGATTGCCGGGGTATTTCAAGGATTTTTGGTTTGATGATGCGCGTTCCACCCAGTACGAGGATGTCAGGTTTATCAGCTGCGAGCAGATCTCTGCAGGTATCGCTGTTATGATTTGATACACAATATACCGGGATTTTCTTGCCAGAGACTAGTTGCGTCAAACGGGGCGGCACTGGTTGACCAGCCATGCGTGTCAGGAATTTTTCTCGCTCTTCATCACCTACATTTGACACTTCCTGGATGATCATGCTAGGAATTAGGTCATTTTCGAGCAGGATCCGGAGCATTTCCCGGCCATAAGGATGTTCTTCTAATACGAGGAAAGCAAAGCGAAGGGGCATAACGGTATACCTTTTTGTTGATGAGAAATTCTAGTTTTACCCCATCCGATTATACTCCGTAACACTACGGTCGTTGATCTGTAGTTATGATATCGATTGGAATTTAACTAGGATGAATGAAGTATGGAAAGAGCTGTGGGTTGGATGAGCCCGGTCCAGTTCCAGTACATTTCCCAGGTGGGGTGAAGGCCGTCATCCGCTAATAACTCGGGGTGCTGTTCTGCGAAACGTGAACTGGAGGTTACGTCAGTATATTTCACTCCCCGGGAGCGGGCACCTGCCAGATTAATTGCATTATATTGATCAAGCTCTTCCTGGACATGGCCGCGATCAAACTTTCCAGCATGAGGAGTAACACTCCAATCGGGTATGGACAGCACCAGGACACCCTCAGCGCCTTTACGAGATAAGCTGATGCTTCGGTCCAGTAAATCCCTGAAATTCTCCGCATAAACAGACGGTTCAATTCTTTCATACTGATCATTGACCCCGATCTGAAGGCAGACAAGGTTAAATGACCCACTGGGAGGGTTAGCGTTGAGAGCTTCGATCAAATTCAGGCTGGTCCAGCCACTCTGGGCAATTATTAGAGGATCTGCAATCTTGATGCCCTTCTGGCGGAGCTGGCTGGTCAATTGAAAAGGCCAGCTGTCTTCTAAAGGCAGACCGCTGCCAATGGTATAGGAGTCACCCAGAGCGAGCATCCGTAAAGATTTGGAAGCCATCATAGGTTGTGCTGCCGTGTTAGATAATCCTGATAAAACGTCTTTTTCCTACTTGCAGTACTCCAGCGCCTGGGAATTCGGCATGGGGGTCATCCAATTTCTTGTCATCCAACTTCACCGCGCCCTGCTGGATCATGCGTCTGGCCTGGCTCCGGCTTTCAACCAATTTTGCCCCTTCGAGAACATCAAGAACTGACAGGCCTTTTTCAAGCTTATATTCATCCATCTCTTCCGGCTGGCCTTGCTCCTGAAATACCCGGACGAACTCGGCCTCCGCTTTTTCAGCTTCTTCCTGGCCGTGATAAATGGTGACTATTTCCCGGGCCAGTTTCATCTTTGCGTCTTTTGGATGGACCTTCCCGTTACTGAACTCGGTTTCAAAACTTTCGATCTCGTCCGGCGTCCAACGTGTGACCAGGCGGCAGAAAATACCCATGGCTTTGTCGGGGATGCTCATCATTTTTCCGTACATGTCTTTAGGATCGCCAGCGATGGGAATATCGTTGCCCAGGGATTTACTCATCCTGATCTCGCCGTCTGTGCCGGGCAGGATTGACATAGTGATGCCAATATTAGGTTTTTTACCCAGCGCAGACATCAGTTTCCTGGCAGCAGTGACAATATTAAAGAGTTGGTCGGTCCCGCCTATTTGGACATCTGCATCCAGCATATAGGCATCGTATCCCTGCATCCAGGCATAAAAGAATTCATGCAGGTAAACGGGGTCATTATTGTTGTACCGTTTGGAAAAATTATCCCGGGTCAGGAACTGCTGGACGGTAAAGTTGGAGCTGATGTGGATTACATCTTCAAAGGTTAGTTTGGACAGCCATTCAGCGTTATGTTTGATGATAGTTTTATCGCGGTCAAGGATCTTAAATGCCTGTTCTGCATATGTGTTGGCATTCTCGGCCACTTTTTCTTGGCTCAAGCGCGGGCGCAATTTATCCTTATCTGATGGGTCTCCAACTAAAGTTGTGAAATCGCCTATCAGGAAAGTCACCTCATGGCCTAATTCCTGAAACTGGCTCAGTTTGCGCATGGTAACGGTGTGCCCCAGATGCAGATCAGGGGCAGTGGGATCATAGCCGCAGTAGACTTTCAAAGGGCGTTTAACTTTTTCCGCTTCCAGTAGGCGTTCTTTTAGTTCGGCGGCCATAGCCTTTTTTATCTGTTCATCGCCGTAATCGGCTCCCTGCATCAGATAGGTTACTTGTTCATCTATGGACATTTTTCTCTTTGCCATCTACTTCTCCCAAAACTTGACTGGTGCTTACATAATAACACGCCCCCAATTGGAGGGCGTGTGAAGAAGCACTGATCTATTAATACGGGTCAGCGCTTCTAGTGGTGGTAATAATTCAGGTCCTGAACAGATGAGCTTTTCAGGTTCATGAAGCTATTATAACTTAAAAACAGGATACGGTTTCCCTGGAGGAAACCGTATCCTTGTTGTTGATACTATTTCGCTACTTCCAACCCAAGTGTCGCTTCTTCTCCCTCGAATTGGGCAGTCCCGTTGAAGGTGCTTTTGGTGGGATCGCCTTCTTCCATCTTGAGGGTAAGTGTTTCCCCCATGATGTAATCCCGGTGCTTTGTAATCGCACTCTGCAGGGCGGGGGTTGCCTGGTAGACCAGGTAGATCCTGTCGGCAATATCGAAATCAGCCTGTTTGCGGAAATCCTGAATGCGCCGGACCATCTCCCGGGCCAGACCTTCTTCCCGCAGAGCGTCGGTGATCTCGGTTTCAATAGCCACAGTCAGAAATTTGCTGTCAACAGTGGCCAATCCTTCTGCTGCCACCGTTTGCACCAGAACCTCATCTGCTTCCAACGAGATCTCTTCTTTATCTACCTTGATAGGAATGAGACTGCCTTCACTGGCCAGAGCGGCAACTTGATTTGGATCCAGCTTAGCAAGCGCTGCGGAAACTTTGGGGAAGTTAGCACCATATTTTGGTCCCAGGAGCTTGTTATTGGGGAGAACCTTATAGCCCAAAAGGGATTCTGCCTCCTGGACAAAAACCAGGTCTTTAACGTTCAGCTCGTCCTGGACGATCTCGATTAACTCGTCATCTAGTTCTGCCCGACCTTCCTTGACGTGAACCAGCACCTGGGACAGAGGTTGCCTGACCTTAATGCCGGCATTGCTACGGGCGCTCAGTCCCTGGCTGGCGGTTTCTCGGGCCAGCTTCATCTGCTCGATCAGCTTCAGGTCGATAGCTTTGGAATCAGCTTCGGGCCAGAGCGTGTGATGGATACTTTCCCGTGCATCTGGGTATACGGAACGGACCAGATTCTGATAGATATCTTCTGTCAGGAAAGGAATTAAGGGCGCTAAGGTGCGGATCATCTTGACCAATACATGCCAGAGTGTAGCATAGGCAGTGTTCTTGTCCTGGTCAGTTTCAGTTTTCCAGTAGCGTCTTCGGGAACGGCGCACATACCAGTTACTCAGATCATCAAGCATGGATTCAAAAATCAGGGTAGCGTTGTAGGCGTTGGAATTCTCAAAATCCTTGTTGACTTGCTCGACAGTCTGGTTCAATCGGCCCAGGATCCAGCGATCCAACGGGTTCTCAGATTTTGGTGTGGGTCCTTCCGGTGTATCCTTATCGAAATCCTTCATATTCGGCTCCCAGCCGTCAATTTCGGCATAGGTAGTAAAGAAGGAATATACGTTCCAGAAGGGGATGATAAATCGACGCCGGGTTTCCTCGGCCCGCTGGTAACCAAAGAGCAGATTATTTTCTGGTTTGTGTGCGCAGTATAACCAGCGCATAACGTCCACGCCCATTTTATCCGCGGCTTGATTAAACTCGATCGAGTTGCCCGCTGATTTATGCATTTCCCGGCCATCTTCTGCAAGCAAGCTGGCGTAGCTGAAATTCTCCAGGAATGGCGGTGAACCATCCAATACTGTCCCCATTGCCAGAAGGCTGTAGAACCAATTTCGGAACTGACCGGGGAATGATTCACTGATCCAGTGGGCGGGATACCATTTTTCCCAGAACTCGGTGTCAAACCGGTAGCTCACTGTGGAGAACGGAACGATGCCTGCGTCAAGCCAGGGGTTTCCCACATCAGGAACCCGGGTCATTTTGTTTCCGCATTTATCACAGGCAATGACGACTTCATCGATATAGGGGCGGTGAGGAGTGTGTCCTTTAAATGACTCGTATCCTTCAATTGCCCGTTCTTCCAGTTCGTCATCGTCACCAACTACATGGAAATGGTCGCAATCTTCGCAGACCCAGATTGGCAAAGCCAGACCCCAATAGCGTTTTTTGGAGATCATCCAATCATGCATATTCTTGAGCCAATCCAGCTCTCTTGCATGGCCAAATTCAGGGATCCAGCGGATCTGATCTACAACATCCATGATCTGATAACGTAGGCTAGCATCTTTTTCGGCCTGGGTCAGTTCTTCCCGGGGTTTATCATAACTCTCACCCATGCTGATGAACCATTCATCAACCAGCCGGAAGACCAATTCGGTTTTACAGCGCCAGCAGGTGGGGTAGCGGTGAGTATAGGGTTCTACATGATATAAAACCCCTTTATTTTCCAGATCCGCGAAGATATCTTCGGCGACATCGGAAACGTGTTTGCCAGTCAACCAATCAAAACCTTCGACGAAGTAACCCTCTTCGGTGAGGGGAGCAAGCCTGGGCAGGAGAGTTTCAAATGAGAGCTGAAAGTCCTCCGCGCCGCAGCCAGGCGCAATGTGGACAATGCCTGTACCTTCTTCATCTCCAACCTCATCCCACAGGATGACCTGGTGGGCTTCTACTGCGCTTTGAGTGATGCCTTCTCTGAGTTCCTTGATATCTGTCACGCCGCCCTTAGTTTGAGCTGCAGGCAGATCGTCAAATGGGCCGTCAAATGTCCAGCCTTCCATCTCTTTGCCTTTGATCTCTCCTAGCACCTTATATTCTCCTCTAAGCATCCCCATCGTACCCTTGGACAGGTAAACGATATGATCCTGGCCTTTATTGGGCGCTGGGAGTGATATCTGAACCTTGAGGTAGGTTAGCTCCGGGCCAACCGCAGCGGCCACGTTGCTGGTCAGGGTCCAGGGAGTTGTCGTCCAGATCAGGAGGGATTCCCCGGGACGTTCCCGCAATGGGAAGCGCAATGTGACCGAGCGGTGGGTAAGCTCGGCATATCCGTCTGTCACGATTTCATGCTGGCTGATAGCAGTGGCGCAGCGTGGGCACCAGGGCATAACGTCGGCGCCTCGATAGAGCCAATCATTCTCCCAGCATTTCTTGAGGAATTTCCAGATCATGTAATTGTTTTCGTTGGAGAAGGTGAAATACGAACCGCCCAGTTCCTCCAAACCCAAACGACCAACGATCTGTTCCACGGTATCGGTCACAGGTCCTTTTGGACCGGGCACTGTTATTTCCTGTAGGGGATCGTCAACCAGTTTTTCAGCCAATTCTCGCAGGGTTTCAGGATTGTTCCAATCCATCCAGTATCCAAGGCGGATGGATTGTTCGGTTTGGACGGCCGCATATTTCAGCACTCGGGCTTTACATTCCCGGACAAATTTGGCAAGGCCGTAGCTTTCAATATCTTTTTTAGATTTAAAACCTTTTTCTTTTTCGACTTCAACCTCAACCCATAATCCCTGGCAGTCAAAGCCGTTCTGGTAGCGAAGTTCACGCCCCTTCATGGTCCAGAAGCGGTTGAAGAGGTCTTTATAAGTTCGCCCCCAGCCGTGATGCACGCCCATGGGGTTATTGGCAGTGATGGGTCCATCGATAAACGACCAGGGAGGTTGGCCTTTGTGCAGATCGCGTTGGGTCTGAAAGGCGTTTGTATCCTCCCAGAATTCGAGAGTTTGATGTTCCTGTTTTATAAAATCAACTTCGTTTGGCGCTTTTTTGATAGCCATCCTGCCTCCAGAAATAAAAAAACTCTCATCCCTATCGGGACGAGAGTGAAAAACTCACGCGGTACCACCCGGATTCCCGCAAAAAAGCGGGCTCTCAGTGAGGGCTCACAAATTGTCTAAATATGTTTATTGTTTAGCCTCGCACCCTGGTAACGGGGGTGAACCCGGATCCCTTAATAACCTGTGGCGTTCAGTTCACGGCTCCGAAAGGATTTTCAAACTGGTTTTTCTGGCCCGGCTTCCACCATTCCCGGGTTCGCTGGCAGATCTTTCCAGCCTTACTCGTTTTCATCGTTGCCTTTATTAATATGATGGGGTGATTATGCCATAAACGAACAGGCTGGTCAACGGTTCAGGAGCTGGCTGTTTCCAGGGAAGGCGGCTCTTCCATGTCCTGCATGGATTTAAAACGGCTGCCGGATTTTACCTGTAACCTGGCAAAAATCGCCGCAGAAACGAGCATGAAGAAACCTGCGCCATACCAGACCCAGTTGGGATTGTAGTTGTCCATTACCAACCCGGCCAGCAGTGGGCCAATGGCGTTGGGTATAGTCCAGCTGAATCCAAAAACCGCCATATACCTGCCCCGCATATCCTCCGGGGACAGCTTTGCGACAACAGCCTGCCCTGTGGGAGAGACTATCATCTCCGCGATGGTGATAATGATCATAGCGAGGATAAAGAGCCAGTATTTTGACACATATCCATACATCGAAAAACCAAATGCATAGATGATCATACCCCAGGCCATGATCTTCATGGGGGCGAATTTTTTGATACGCCGGGTGATCCAAAACTGGAATAGTACCACTATGCCGGCGTTCATGCTCAACAGCAACCCGTATCCCGAATCAGGCAATCCGTGGACATCCCTTAAGAAAACAGGCAGAGTGATATTCATCTGCATATATGCTAGCACCATGAAGGTAGAGGCCAGGATATACACCATAAAAACCCCGTCCCGGGTTACCTTGAGATAACCTGCCAGGGTTTGAGCCAGACTTTGCTCTTGGTGTGGTTGGCCATCCGCGCTGGGTGCTTTTTCCGGTTTAGTTTCCGGCACATAAATGAGAATGATCATCGCTGTGATGGAGCTCAGGATTACATCAATGATAAACAGAAGGGTATAGGAGCGGGCGGCTAAAAAACCACCGATTGCTGGGCCGATGGCCACCGCCAAATTGGCGATCACACGCACGATACCAAAACCATCAATTCGCTTGTCTTCTGGCAGCACGTCTGTAATCATAGCCTGGTGGGCGGGGCCGGCCATATTGCCAAACAGTCCGACGATCAATGCGGCCAGATAAATGAACTCCAGGGAGGGGGCAAAAGCTAATAACAAGGTGCTGACAGCGCTCACCACTAGACCGAAAAGGATCATGACCTTGCGGCCAAACTTGTCAGTCAGAGCGCCACCCATCAAGTTGCCAACCAGTCCGGATATGGCCAGGATGGAAAACATCACACCCACTTCGGTCATCCCAACCCCGTATTTTGAGGTGATATACAGGCCGAAGAAGGGGAAGATCAATGCTCCCCCGAGTTGATCAATGAACATACCCAACATGATCAACCAGAATGTCCGCGGGTATTCTGGATAGATGGATCGAATTCTATTTAGCATAAGCCTCAATCTGATCAATTATTAGGATTAATTGGTTTGAATTGTAGCATAAAACTTAACTCTGTCAACACTTAGATTGATAATATTAATTATAATATTAATAAAATCAATACTAACATTAAAAATATTCATCTTGTCCCCCAATTTTCCGGATTTTTCTCTTCAAGGGGAGATAAATCCCCCAAATTCACCCTTGACAAAAGTTTAGATTAGTCTAAACTAAGATTTAGTATACCTAAAATGGAGATGAAATGGATAGGCGGCTGTCAGATACAGTAGAAGATTACTTGAAAGTCATATATGACTTATCCGCTGGCAATCAGCGGGTAGGGACAGGGCAGATTGCTGAAATGTTAAATGTCAGTCCAGCATCGGTGACAGATATGTTCCAGCGGTTAGCCGGTGAAGAGCCTCCTCTGCTGGATTATGTGAAACGCCATGGAGTAGCTCTGACCGAAGAAGGGAAGAAAGCAGCCCTGGAAACCATTCGCCACCACCGATTATTGGAGCTATTTTTACACGAGATCCTGGGATTTTCCTGGGACGAGGTTCATGCCGAAGCAGAACGGATGGAACATGTGATATCAGAAGAATTTGAAGAACGGGTAGCAGCAGTTCTTGGAAATCCCGAACGGGGATTACATGGAAAACCAATTCCGTCTCGCAATCTGGAAATGCCGGATCTTGACACCTGTATTCTGCAAGATCTGCGTCCCGGCCAGACAGGCGAAGTCCATAGTGTGAATGATGATGATCCAGGTTTGTTGCGTTATTTAGAGTCCCTGGGCCTTGTTCCGGGAGCTTCATTTGAAATTATTGATTATTCCCCATATGATAATAACCTCCGTCTTAAAGTATCGGGAGATGATGAGGTAGTTGTTCTTGGAGCGAATGTTACAGCCCAGATCCAGGTTGAAATACTGGATCCAGTTGTGAGTAAGGAGTGATGATGATAGACCCCCTGTTTGCTTTATTGATCGGTATAGGTGTGATGGTAATTGCTGGATTAGTGTTCTGGCCCCAGTTTGGGTTGTTCTGGAAGCTGCAGAAAAGACAGGAATTAACCGAGAAGGTCCTGATAGAGGATACTTTAAAATATATCTTTAAATGTGAGCGAAATCAGAAGACTGCCACTGTAGAAAGTCTGGCAGGCGCGCTTTCCACCAGCCTGGCTCAGGCCTCAGAAATTCTGGCATTAACCCAGGCAAGAGGTTTATTGGAATTATGTGAAAACAGTTTTAGTTTAACGGACGTGGGTAAAAGAACAGCCACCCAGATTGTTCGAGCTCACCGCATGTGGGAACGCTATCTAGCCGACAGCACCGGGTTTGAAGAAAGTGATTGGCATCAGCAGGCAGAGCGATTGGAGCATAAACTTTCCGAGGAAGAGGTGAACCGCCTGGCTGCCAGTCTGGGCCATCCCACTCACGATCCGCACGGAGATCCAATTCCAACCCGGCGAGGAGAATGGGTATCTCATGGAGGTATCCCCTTATCTGATCTGGCGGTGGGAACTCTTTCCCGGATCGTGCATATTGAAGATGAACCGGACGTGATCTACGCCCAGATCGTTGCTGAAGATCTGCACCCCCATATGGTGGTTGAGGTCGATGAGATCACAGCCAATAGGATCCGCTTCTGGACGGATGACCAGGAACATGTCCTGGCACCGATCGTGGCAGCCAATATCTCCGTCGTTCCCCTGGCAGAAGAAAACCATGACCATCAGATCGAAGGGGTTCCCCTGGATTCCCTGCAGCCCGGCCAGTCCGGTGTGGTCACTGGTATATCTTCTCTCAGTAGGGGTGTAGAGCGCAGACGGCTTTTCGATCTGGGAATTATTCCGGGCACAGAGATTGATGTTGAGATGGTCAGTCCAGGCGGAGATCCCACAGCCTACAGGATCAGGGGTTCGGTGATCGCTTTGAGAAGCAGTCAGGCCCGGCAGATCAGGGTAAAAACGGTAAATTGAACCAGAGATAACCATTATTGGTAGGAATTCAAAAAAAGGAAGAAATCCTATGGGTCAGGAAAAAAACAAAAAACCACAAGAAGGATCCGGCCTGGCAGGCGTAAACGCAGATTGCGCCAGCTGTCCGGTCCATCATGCGGCGAACCTAAAGAAACTGGGTGTGGATATGGATAACTGGGATTTTGTGGTCGCTCTGGCCGGAAATCCCAATACCGGCAAAAGCACGGTATTTAACGCACTGACCGGATTAAGGCAGCATACCGGGAACTGGCCTGGAAAGACGGTAACCCGGGCCGAAGGTGGCTTTGAATATGCGGATAAACTTTATAAACTGGTTGACCTGCCCGGAACCTATTCCCTGTTGGCCACCAGCCTGGATGAAGAGATCGCCCGGGATTTTATCCTCTTCGGGCAGCCGGACGTCACCATAGTTGTGGTGGATGCCTCCCGGCTGGAAAGGAATCTGAACCTGGTGCTCCAGGTGCTTGAGATCACCAACCGGGTTGTAATCTGCCTAAACTTGATGGATGAAGCGGACCGTCATCAAATGAAGGTAGATCCCCGCCGTCTGGCCCGAGACCTGGGTGTCCCAGTAGTGCCAACAGTTGCTCGCTATGACGAAGGTCTGGAAGATCTGCTGGCCGCAATTCATGAGGTTGCAGATGGTGCAACGCTTGCCAAACCCTATCACGTAAAATACGACAACCCCAAATTGGACCGGGCAGTATCCCAACTGGTTGCTCAAATCGAGGAAGTATTTCCGGAGGTGCCTAATGCTCGTTGGGTCGCCTTGCGCTTACTTGATGGTGACGAAAGGATCATCCAGGCCGTTGAAGATGGCGAATTGGGAGACCTCACATATACGCGGGATGATCTAGATGGTGCTAGCGCGAGTCATGTTTCTCATAAAAGTGGGTTTGCGCAGTGATCGGCAGCCTTTTGATCAGAAAATAATTGATTACTAAGCAGGTGTATTTATGAATCCAAACTACGAAAAAATCCTTAAATCAGCCCAGGATCTCCGTTGGGATATCGGGGTGGATTTCCATGAGAAGACCATGGAAGCGCTTTATACCGATGCCACCCGGATCGCGGATCGGGCTGTGACTTATCCAGAAGAAAAACCGCGTTTTGACCTGGACCGTACTATTGATAAACTGGTTACCAGTAGAGTGTGGGGATTTCCCCTGATGATCTTGATGTTAACCTTTGTATTCTGGTTAACGATCACTGGAGCCAATTATCCATCTGGTGTGCTGTTTTCCTTACTAATCGATAAGGTCCATCCTCTATTGAAGGCTGGCGCTGCCAGCATTGGGATGCCCTGGTGGCTGGATGGCGTTCTGATTGACGGAGCATATCTGGCAACTGCCTGGGTAGTGAGCGTGATGCTGCCTCCTATGGCGATCTTCTTCCCGCTGTTCACTTTACTGGAAGACTTTGGTTACCTGCCCCGGGTAGCGTTTAACCTGGATCACATCTTTCGTAAAGCCGGCGCGCATGGCAAACAAGCCCTAAGCATGACCATGGGGTTTGGCTGCAACGCTGCCGGAGTGATCTCCACCAGGATCATTGACAGTCCCCGGGAGCGGCTGATCGCTATCATCACCAATAACTTTTCACTCTGCAACGGGCGCTGGCCGACCCAGATCCTGATCGCTACCATCTTTATCGGGACGATGGTCCCCGCTTACCTGGGGGGATTGATATCCGCTATCTCTGTGGTCGCAATTGCCTTGCTGGGAGTGCTCCTGACCTTTGTTGTATCCTGGGCTTTATCAAGAACGATTCTGAAGGGAGAAGTCTCGACTTTTACATTGGAACTCCCTCCCTACAGACCTCCCCGCATCCTGCAAACTTTCTACACCTCGATGATTGACCGGACCATGGTCGTGTTATGGCGAGCTATCGTTTTTGCTCTCCCGGCCGGTATGATTTTGTGGATCTCGGCCAATCTGATGATCAGCGGCGTGAGCCTGGCGGAACACTTGGTCAATTTCCTGAATCCCTTTGGGCTGTTGCTAGGATTGAACGGAGTGATCCTGGTGGCCTATATCGTGGCTATACCGGCCAATGAGATCGTCATTCCCACCATTATGATGTTAACTGTATTGATAACAGGCGGGAACGGAATTGGAGCAGGTTCCGGTGTCATGTTTGAGCTCGAATCCGGTATGGCAACCTTGAACATACTTACCCAAGGAGGCTGGACATTGTTGACGGGTGTGAATTTAATGCTCTTCAGCCTGATTCACAATCCCTGCAGCACTACTATATACACCATCTACAAGGAAACCGGCAGCGCTAAATGGACCGCCATAGCATCTCTTATGCCGGTTGTAATGGGGTTTGTGATCACGTTCTTCACAGCCCAGATCTGGCGCTTGATTGCGGGGTGGTAGGGTGTTTCAGATTATCATTCTGACACTGAATGAAGTGAAGGGGAAGAATCCATTAAGCCATCGCGTATTGGAAGCATGGTTTGGAAAACACGGGATTATTTGGGTGTGATGGGAATATGGATCCTTTGCATGCGCTCAGGATGTCATACTAGTAAATATCCGTTTAAACAAAAAAGAAGCCAGGATTGGCTTCTTTTAACTAGATTAAAAAGGGCGACTATCAAAGTCGCCCCTTTTATATTCCAATCAATAAAAAACGGTTAATCTAAAGCTTCGTACCCGGGACCGGCGGTGAAGAAATCTTCGTTGATCTGAATGGAGGGGGTCAGGTCTACAACTTCACCCTCATCCAGGACGCGGGTTGCCTTGAGTGTCCAGGTGACACCATCGACATCCTCAGACTCAAATTCCTCAGCATAACCTTCGGTACCAACCGGCATATTCATACGCTCATCGCCGTAGGCTTCGTAGGCGGAAGGAACTTCATCTTCCATATAAATGGCTTCATAGGGGCATTCGGGTGCACAGGCACCACAATCGATGCAGGTCTCTGGATCGATATAATAGTTGGGATATTCTTCAACTGGTTTTCCGGGCACAATGCATTCTGTGGGGCATACTTCCACGCAGCTGCCATCGTGCAGACAGAAACTTGTGATTACATGGGTCATAACTTTCCTCCGAGATGATAGGTTTTAATGAGTATATCTTAAAATCAATTGAGCTACTGTATAATAAACTCTCTAGTATGGAATTGTAGTCCCCGAATTTTTCTTTGTCAAGAAAATTGACCAGTTGTAAACTTTCTTTTTTGAAAGAGGTTACATTCTTCATGAAAAAGGACGCTATACATCCTGCAGTACCCTACCTGCTTGTCCCAGTTGGTATTGTTGCAGTATCCACAGCTTCTCTGCTGATCCGATACTCCCAAGAATATGTCCCTTCAATCACCATAGCAGCTTTTCGCCTGGGATTGGCTGCCTTGATCCTTCTTCCATATACTCTTATCAAACACAGCCGTGAGATCAGGAGTTTATCCTGGGATGATCTTAAGTTTGCACTGCTGGCGGGTTTATTGCTGGCGGTTCATTTTGCCTTCTGGATCACATCCCTTGAATATACATCCGTGGCGAGTTCTGTTGTCCTGGTGACCACAACCCCGCTTTGGGTCGCGCTGCTGGCACCGTTTTTCCTGGGAGAAAAGACTCCCCGGATCGCCTTCGTTGGTATGGTTATCGCCTTGATGGGAGGTATTGTCATTGCCCTCAGTGATGTTTGTATTTGGCTGCCGGCAGGGATCAGCTGCCAGGGTAATATAGGAAATCTAGGATCAAAAACGCTCCTGGGAGATTTCCTGGCCCTTTTTGGCGCAATCGCCGCTGCGTCCTACTTGATGATCGGTAAACACCTGAGGAGCAGGATTTCGCTGACACCATATATCTTCCTGGTCTTCAGCGCCTCTGCGATCTTCCTTGTGGTAGCTATGCTGATCATGGAAGGAGTCCCCCCGATCTATCCAAAAAAGGTGTATCTCTGGCTGCTTTTATTGGCTTTGGTGCCGCAACTGTTGGGTCATTCCATTTTCAACTGGTCCTTAAAATATTTACCAACTGGCTATGTTGCTGTAAACCTGTTGGGCGAACCCGTTGGATCAACTATCTTGGCCTATTTCTTCCTGAATGAGACACCCACGGCGGTGAAAATAATTGGTGCTATACTTATTTTAGCCGGGATTGGGTTGACGACTTTCCGGCAAAAATTACAATAAAATGAGGAGATTCCCTAGGAGTTTCTGTGGTGAATAATCAGGACCCACGCAATATCAAAGATATACTGGACACACTGTCCGAACAAGGTAAGTCCTTTCAAGGGATCTGGAAACGCACGAAAAATTACGGCTGGGATATTCTTGGCATCCTGTTGATAGCTTTTTCTGTGATGGTTTTGATCGCTACTCTCTTGCCCAGCCTGGTTGCTGGTTCGGCATTATTAAAATGGACCGATTTTATTCGGTTTGGCCTGGGATGGGGGAGCATTTTTGTAGTTGTCTCTGGTATCGTCCTGGGTATCTGGATGTTAAAGAAACAAGCGGGCGAGCCTAATTCAGTCATTTGGGTCAGGATTTTTGCCTTGGAAATTGCGATTTTTTCCCTGATCGCCCTCTTCACTGTTCTTGGAGGTCATTCCCTGACCCGGGCCAGGGAAGGGCTGGATGGTGGTTTGGTTGGCTGGGGGTTAGTGGAGGCGGTCTCAAGTGTGATTGGTTTGATTCCAGCCGGAATATTGGCTTTCCTGTTTGCCTTGATTTGCGGTGTAATTGGATTCGGTTTTACCGATCGGGTTAGGGAACAGTTGGATCTGATGAGAGAACCATCCCTGCCTACCGGATTGGATCAGGCAATGTCTGGAGAAAAAACAGAATCCCAGGTTTTGACTCAACCAGATAAACCCTCTACTTCAAAACGGACCCAAAAAGTTCCTCCAGAGTTCAGAAAACAATTTAAAGTGGATACCAAGGATGACAAACCGGTCAAGTCGCCACCAAGGGATAATGCTTTGCCATCTTTGGATCTGTTGATCTCTGGAAAATCATTCAAACCCAATCAAAGACATATTAATACTTCTGCAGGACTGATTGAAAAGACCCTGGCGGAATTTGGCATTCCAGCTCAGGTAGTGGGATTCCAGGTAGGGCCAACTGTGACTCAGTTCGCTGTAAAACCTGGTTATTTGAACGGCGCGGAGGATGAAGCTGACGAGGAAAGGAAAAGAGTGAGGGTATCACGTATCACCTCTCTCAAGAACGATCTGGCCCTGGCCTTATCTGCTACTCAATTAAGAATAGAAGCTCCTGTACCGGGCAGGTCATATGTTGGCATTGAAGTGCCCAACGAAAAATCATTCCTAGTTACTTTGCGCTCGGTGATGGAATCTGAAGCCTTTTATAAAGTGGATTCTCCCCTGGCAATTGCACTAGGCAGCGATGTTTCTGGTGAACCTGTTGTGGCTGACCTGGCCAGCATGCCCCACCTGCTGATCGCCGGCACTACAGGATCAGGTAAATCGGTTTGCATCACCTCTATTACTACTTGTCTGGTGATGAACAATACGCCGGAGCAGCTGAAGCTGGTGATGATTGATCCTAAAATGGTCGAGCTGGTCCGATTTAATGGACTGCCGCACCTCTTCGGGCAGGTAGAGACCGATCTGGAGCGGATTCTGGGTGTATTGCACTGGGTAACAGGAGAAATGGACCGCCGCTATCAGGTTTTGGACGAGACCAGCTCCCGCAATATCGATACCTATAATAATAAGATTCGGAAAAAGAAAGATGGGGTGATCATGCCGCGCATCGTGGTAATGATCGATGAACTGGCGGATTTGATGATGATGGCCCCGTCTCAGACTGAGTTTACCTTGGTGCGCCTGGCCCAAATGGCTAGGGCGGTTGGCATTCACCTGGTTGTCGCAACCCAACGCCCTAGCACTGATGTTGTCACAGGTTTGATCAAAGCCAATTTCCCAGCCAGAATGTCCTTTGCGGTGGCTTCTTCGGTAGACTCCCGGGTTGTGCTGGATATGAATGGGGCAGAATCCCTGCTTGGAAATGGCGATATGCTTTACCTCTCTCCCGAAGCTTCCAGCCCTGTCCGAACCCAGGGCTGCTGGGTGACAACGGAGGAATTGGATAGGGTGATCAAATCCTGGAGGGAAATATCTGATATTGAGCCAGAAGAGCTGATCATCCCACCCTGGGAAAAGACAATTGATGAGAAAGCTGAACTGGATGAATATGATGACCTCATTAAGGACGCTTTCAGGATTGTGCGAGATTCTCAGAGAGCATCCACTTCATTGATCCAGCGTAAACTGCGCATTGGGTACCCCCGGGCTGCCCGACTGATGGATGAATTATCAGCCCTGGGCTACGTGGGTCCATCCAAGGGCAGCGGTATTGAAAGAGAGGTGTTTATCACCTCTGACGAGGAATTCGGGGAAAGTTACTAGCAGGTGAATTTCTGTATTATTCCAATCTTCTTCCTATAAGGAAATACTATGTCAACTGGTTTTGAACTGGGATCCTTTACCATTCATTATTACGCCCTTCTGATCCTGCTAGGAATGCTCTTGGGGCTGCTGTTGACCTGGAGGCGCGCGTCCAATAAAGGGAAATCGATGGTTTTTCTGATCGATGCTTTGCCCTGGGTTTTTGTCGGAGGTATTCTGGGTGCCCGTATCTGGCATATATTTTCCCCGCCGCAATCGATGGTTGCACATGGAATTACTACCCGCTATTATCTGACCCACCTACTGGAAGCCATTGCTATTTGGAAAGGCGGAATAGGGATCATCGGCGCAATGGCAGGAGGGGGGCTGGCTCTATGGATATACTCCAGGAAGAGGGTTGCCCCATTTAATGAGTGGCTGGATATCATATCCCCTGGACTGGCCCTTGCACAATCGATTGGCCGCTGGGGTAATTACATCAATCAGGAAGTTTATGGCCTACCAAGCGACTTGCCCTGGGCAATCCCCATTGACCCCCAGCATAGAATGCCCGGTTTTACCGAGTTTGCAACCTATCATCCACTATTTTTATATGAAGCCATATGGAGTTTCCTGAATATGTTATTCATCCTCTGGATTGGCCGAAAATATCAAGAACAGCTCAAGTCTGGCAGCCTCTTCTTGATTTACCTGATATTTTACGGGGTAGGGAGAGTTGGATTGGAGTTCCTGCGCCTGGATGTTTCCACGTGGCAAGGGGCAAATCTTAACCAAACTGCAATGTTGGTAATGGTTATCACAGCCTGTTTTCTGCTTTATAATCGCCAAAGAGCGAGTTCTGGAGCAAATGAGCAGGTATGATCCTAACTGAAAATCTCACTAAATATTTCAAAGATTTCTGCGCTGTGGACGGTGTCAGTCTACATGTGAAGGCTGGCAAAGTTTTGGCTTTGCTGGGACCCAATGGAGCCGGCAAAACAACAACGGTGCGCATGTTAACCACGGTACTCCGGCCCAGCAGCGGCAAAGCTCGGGTGGCGGGCTATGATGTGTTGGAAAATCCGGGAGATGTGCGAGGGTCTGTGGGTGTGTTGACCGAGGACCATGGATTATACGACCGGATGCACATGGTGGAATACCTTGATTTCTTCGGCAAGATCTATGATATGCCAGATGGACAGAGAGAGGAGCGCATCCTGCATTTGCTGGAGAAATTCGACCTACTGGATGCCAGGGACCGCCGAATAGGTAAATTTTCCAAGGGCATGCGCCAGAAACTCTCCCTGGCCAGGTCTCTATTGCACTCTCCCCCAGTATTACTGCTGGATGAACCTACTTCGGCTATGGATCCAGCCAGCGCCCGACTGGTGAGAAATACAATTAAGACCCTGCGCTCAGAGGACCGGGCGATCATTGTTTGTACTCACAACCTGGCTGAAGCAGAAGAATTGGCCGATTCGATCGCCATTATTCGCACAGGCGAGATCATCGCCCACGGCACAGCTTCAGAATTAAAAGAACAGCTGCTAGGACCAGGTGAATACAGGATCCACCTGGCAGATTCCCTGGATGGCAGAACACTGCCCTTACCATCAGATGTGGAGATCACAAAAAAAGGAAAAGATTGGTTTACTTTCAGAGTAGAGAAAGCTGAGAAAACCAATCCGTTACTGGTTCAGAATTTGGTTGCGACCGGCTATGCGGTTGTCAAATTAGAGGAAATCCAACGCAGTCTGGAAGCGGTCTATTTACAAGCGGTTAACCAGACCGAAAAAACGGGAGGGGGAGATGTGGACTGATTTTCGGAAAGCCATGATTATCACTCGCCGAGAAGTACGGGACCAGTTCCGGGATTGGCGCATCATTGCCCCAATCATTATCCTGACAGTCTTTTTCCCGGGTTTGATGAATTTCACTGCCCAGCAAGCAGTGGACTTTGTGGGAAAATACGGTGCCCCCATTATTGCCGATCGCTTGATCCCCTTTTTATTGATGGTGGTGGGATTTTTCCCGATCTCAGTTTCTCTGGTGATCGCACTGGAGAGCTTTGTGGGGGAGAAAGAAAGAAAGAGCATTGAACCCCTGCTTAGCAGTCCCTTGACGGATGTCCAGCTTTATCTCGGGAAGTTAATGGCAGTTATGTTCCCTCCACTGATTGGCAGTTTCCTAGGCATTGCAGTCTATTTAGTCGGGGTCTACCGTCAGGTTGGCTGGGCGCCGGATATCACGTTATTGATCCAGGTCATCGGCCTGGCTGTGGTGCAGTCCCTGGTGATGGTCAGCGGTGCGGTGGTGGTGTCATCCCAAACTACATCGGTAAGAGGGGCAAATTTACTTGCTTCATTTATTATCATTCCTATGGCTCTGCTCCTTGTAGGGGAGAGCATGATCATGTTCTGGGCCAAATACGAGGTCTTATGGTGGGCGATTTTCGGCCAGGCCATTATTGCCTGGTTGCTGATTCGGACCGGTATTGCTCATTTTAACCGGGAAGAATTATTAGGTAAGGAACTGGATTCTATTAATTTAAAATGGGCCTGGCAAGTTTTCCGGGGAGCTTTCCAGGGAGAAAATGCCTCCTCATCCTGGCAGTGGTGGCGCGTGAATGTCTGGGGTATTCTCAAGGAACTTAAATGGGCTTTGGTTTTGGTTTTACTGTTAATCGTTGGAGCAGTATTTGTTGGTATCTCGCAGGCTGATGTCTTCCCAATTCCGGCGGGATTGCTGGATTGGGGAAATCTGGAAGAAGGACTTGTCACCGGGATCGAAGATTTCGGCCCGATCCGGTTTTTCTCTGTCCAGGGGTTGGGGATCATCTTCCTCCACAACTTGAGGGCTATTGCCCTGGACAGCTTATTAGGGATTTTTTCTTTTGGTGTTCTGGGTATCATTACCCTGATCCTGCCTTTCAGCATTATCGGTTATTTCACAGCCATTGTAGGTCAGACTGGCCTTTCGCCCAGTTTGTTCCTGGCTGGTTTTGTATTACCTCATGGGATCTTTGAAATACCTGCTATTATTATTACAGGTGCATTGATCATCCGCCTGGGATTAACACTGGTGACTCCCAATAAGAATTACACCATCGGCGAAGCCTGGATCAGGACTCTGGCTGATTGGTCGCGGTTGATCCTGTTCCTGGTCATCCCTTTACTGGTTGTGGCTGCTTTCCTTGAGGTTTTTGTCACGCCCCGGATTGCCCTGGCACTCTTTGGTGGATAAGAGAGAGATTTTTATGGCGAAATTGATATTCCTGGGCACTGCCAGCGCTGTGGCCTATAAAGGTCACGAAAATACTTTCTTGGTCCTCAAGGGAGAGGAATCCTCGATCCTGGTGGACTGCAGTTCGCGCCCGGTGATGCGTTTGAAGGATGCCGGGATTGACCACAATGATCTCAGTGATCTGATCATCACCCATTTCCATCCAGACCATGTTTCAGGATTGGCTATCTTGATCATGGATATGTGGATCCTGGGTAGGGAAAAGGAATTCCATATCCATGGCTGTGAACATGCCATCACACGTGCTATTAAAATGATGGATCTGTTTGGCTGGCAGGACTGGACTGACATTTACCCGGTGCATTTTCACACCCTTCCGCTGGAAGAGCTAGCGCCGGTGCTTGAAAACCCGGAATTCAAGATCCTCAGTTCACCGGTTAAGCACATGATCCCTACCCTGGGGATCCGGGTCGAATACAGGGGTGGCGAGTTTGTGGTTGCCTATTCTTCAGATACTTCACCGGTTCCTGAAACAGTCAAATTAGCGGCTGATGCGGATGTGCTGATCCATGAAGCTGCCGGGACGTCCTTTTACCATTCCACTGCTTCTCAGGCGGGGGAGATCGCATCTCAAGCAGGGGTGAGAGCGCTTTACTTGATCCATTATCCTCCCGAAGAGATGATCAGTCCGGATTCAACACTTGGCGACGCAAAAAAAACCTTCTCTGGGAAGGTTTTCCTGGCGGAAGATTTTATGGAGATCGAGTTAGAGGGGGAGTAAGGCCTTACCAGCCCACAACGTAGGGTTCCCAATCTTGATAAATAGTGATGTATTTCTTGAATAGATAGACGGCGGATTCCGGCGGCTGTTCAGGTCTTTTGCGCAGTTTCAAGCCGGACTGTTTCAACGTCAGGCCGCCTTTTTTATGATTACAGGAAGCGCAGGCGGTCACTAGGTTAGTCCAGGTGGATTCACCGCCCAAGTGTTGGGGCAGGATATGATCAACTGTTAATTCCCGGGAACCTTGCCCGCAATACTGACATTTGAACTGATCTCGCCGGAAAATTTCCTGTTTGGAGAGTTTTACGCTGGGTCGGGGCCGCTTAATGACGGAATGGAGGCGGATTATGGATGGTTTTGGGTAGGTTCTGGTCACTGTTCGCACCACACCGCGGCCGTCCATGATCATATTGGCTTTACCAACCACTATCAGGCACATCGCCCGGCGTGTGGAGCAGACGTTAATTGGTGCGTAATTGCCATTGAGGACAAGCACTGGTTTGTTCATCTCATAAATTCTCTCGAAAATTATAGCATGTATTTTAACCCCTGCTTAAGGGATTATCTGCCTATTCAATAACCTGATTATCCAATTTCTAGCTGGAAAAGAACTAATAATCCAGTCGGGATTGAGTTCTGCACGATTTGTACGGTAAAATGGGATAGTTAACATTTCGTGGAGGAACGATTGAAAAAATATCTCAAAGCTTTTGCTTTTTTACTACCCATTGCAATTTTATTGGTTGCTCTGGACCAGGTGACGAAAACCTGGATCAGGAATAACCTGGCATTCAATGAATTATGGATGCCGTGGGAATGGCTGGCCCCCTATGCCAGACTGGTCAATTGGCACAATACCGGGGCGGCGTTTGGCATTTTCCAGGGCATGAACGGCGTTTTTGTCGTTTTGGCCTTTGTGATCATCATTCTGATCGCGATCTATTTTCCTATGATCCCGGAAGATGACTTCTTCTTTCGCCTTGCTTTAACCTTGCAGATGGCTGGCGCGGCTGGTAATCTGATCGACCGCCTTTATCGAGGTTATGTGACAGATTTTATCTCAGTGGGAAGATTTCCTGTTTTTAATGTAGCCGATTCCTGCATCACCATGGGGGTGGTAGTTTTGTTGATAGGGATGTGGATCGAGGAGAGAAGGTCAAAAGATGAATCAGGATTCGATAATTCTGCAGAACCAATCTGATAAAGAAATCCGGCTCGATAAATTTTTGGCTAGTGAACTGGAAGGTCATTCCCGTTCCTATATCCAAAAGATAATTACCGCAGGGGGAGTTTCAATTGATGGAGTCCCCGTATATAAAAAAGCTGAACGGGTCAGTCCGGGAATGGAGATCGAAGTCATCATTCCTGAGGCGGAGGATACAACAATGCAGGGAGAAGATATTCCCTTGGACATCATTTTTGAAAATGATGATCTGCTCGCTGTCAACAAACCGGCTGGCATGGTTGTCCATCCGGCCCTGGGACATCCTACTGGTACCCTGGTTCAGGCTGTGCTGGGTTATGCGCCGGAAATAGAAGGGGTGGGGGGAGTTAAGCGTCCTGGATTGGTGCACCGATTGGATCAGGATACTTCGGGTGTGATCTTATTAGCCAAAAATGATCGGGCCCACCAATTCTTGCAGGACCAATTCCGTGATCGGCAAGTCGATAAAGAGTACCTGGCTTTGGTGGATGGACGCCCGCCAACACCTAATGGCCGGGTAGAAGTGGCCATTGGGCGGGATTCAAAATACCGCCAGCGTATGGCCCCGGTCCTGGAAAGGGACGGCAAGGAAGCAATCAGTGAGTATTTCACACTGGGGGAATTTCCCAAACATACATATTTACGAGTCAAGATTATGACCGGGCGCACTCATCAGATCCGGGTTCACCTGAATTATCTGGGCTGTCCGGTAGTGGGAGATACGGTTTACGGCAGGAAAAATCCCTCAATTCCAGTTGAACGCCAATTTTTGCACGCTTTCCGCTTGTCCATAGTGATCCCGGGAGAAGAGGATAAACATTGTTTTGAAGCTCCCCTGGCATTGGACTTGGAAGGGATATTGAATCAATTAAGGGAAAAATTACCAGGAGCATAGAATTATGATTGACCTTCGTTCTGACACAGTCACATTGCCGTCACCAGAAATGCGGGAAGTGATCGCCAAAGCCGAAGTGGGGGATGATGTTTACGGAGAAGATCCCACAGTTAACCAGCTTGAAGTTGAATCAGCCAGGTTGTTGGGGAAGGAAGCAGCCTTATTTATTCCCTCTGGAACGATGGGAAATCTGGCCGCTGTTATGACTTACTGCGAGCGAGGTAGTGAGATCATATTGGGAAATAAAGCGCACATCTTCTTAAATGAAGCCGGTGGTGCAGCAGCATTGGGAGGGATCCATTCTCATACTATTCCCAACCAGAAAGATGGAACCCTTAAGTTAGAAGACATCAAGAGTGCTATCCGCTTTGATGATATTCATCATCCAAGAACCCAATTAATTTGCCTGGAAAATACCCAAAATATGTGTGGTGGTGTTGCTCTGACAGTGGAATACACAAAGGCAGTAGGGAAGATCGCCCGTGATCATCAGCTGAAACTCCACCTGGATGGCGCGAGGATCTTTAACGCAGCGGCTGCCCTGGATGTTGATCCAGCACAATTGGTTGAGCCGGTGGATTCGATCATGTTCTGCCTTAGCAAAGGCCTGGGCGCGCCGGTGGGATCGATCTTATGTGGTGATGCAGAATTCATCAACCGAGCCAGAAAGATTCGCAAGATGCTGGGTGGGGGTATGCGCCAGGCTGGCCTGGTAGCAGCGGCCGGATTATTTGCCCTGAAGAAAAACATTCCTCTTTTGAAAGAAGACCAAAGACGGGCGCTCGTGCTTGCCCAGGGACTGAAAGATGTGAATGGTATAAGCTTGATGGACGAAATTCCACCCTCTAATATGGTTTATTTGAATTTGGATCCTAAGCTTTCACTTGATGCGGTCCAGATGAAAGCCAAATTAAAGGAAAAAGGGATTCTGGGTGGGATCGAGGGAGAACGGCAGATCAGGCTGGTTACTCATTTGTGGATTACAGACAAGGACATCGAAGATGTGATCGAGGGATTTAAGGAGATTTCTGCCTGAAGGAAGAAAACAGCTATCAGAAAGGAGCCAGCTGCCAGATGTTATAATAAAAACGTTCTTTCTTTATCGTTTATTCAAGGACATAAGCATCGATGAAAACAAAATATACAATCGAGGATATGGACCGCATCGCGGATGAAATTCGTTCTAGGATATCTGTTCAACCGGAAATCGGCCTGATACTAGGCTCCGGTTTAGGCCCATTATCAGAGTCTATTGAGGACCCCATTATTATCCCTTACCATGATCTTACTGGTTGGCCTATTTCTACTGTGGAAGGTCATGCCGGAGAGCTGGTGATCGGAAATCTGGAAGGCCAGGTTGTGCTGGTGATGAATGGCCGGATCCATTACTACGAAGGTTATGAAATGAGCCAGGTGACTCTGCCAATCCGGGTTATGCAGCGTCTGGGTATTAAAACCTTGATCGTTACCAATGCGGCAGGCGGGATAAACCAAGATTTTGTTCCCGGGAATCCTATGCTGATCACGGACCACTTAAATTTCCTAGGTATGGCAGGTGTTAACCCTCTCCGGGGGCCTAACCTGGATGAGTTTGGGACTCGTTTTCCGGATATGAGCCAACCTTATGATAGAGAATTGATTGAAATTACCCGAGGGGTTGCCAAAGAACAGGGACTTACCCTCTATGAAGGTATTTATGTCTGTCTGTCCGGTCCTACTTTTGAAACTCCAGCTGACCTGCGCTTTTTGGCCGGTGCGGGAGTGGACGCAGTAGGAATGTCCACTGTGCCAGAGGTTATAGTGGCCAATCATGGCGGCCAACGTGTTTTGGGGATTTCTGGTATTACCAACAGTTCCAATCTGTATGGGGAAGCGGAAACTACTCATGAAGAGGTGATCGAAACGGGTAAGATCCTAGCCCCCAAGATGATGAACTTGATCCGGGGCGTTCTGCGAGTATTATAAAATCCCATTAGAACTTGATGATGAACTTTAGCGGGGGAGAATCGGATCTCCCTTATGTAAACACCAAATTTCAATGAATGAGTTATTACGGTACCTCAAAGATTTTGAATACCTGATCTATATAATCATCGGCGGATTCACTGTCTGGCATATTAGGAAGTTTTTCCTAGCCTGGGAAGAGCTGCGAGCAGCGGCCTTTGGATTGGAAAAGGAGAGCGCCCAATTGCGTTTGAATCGCTCCGCTGCGCTTCTGGTTGTTCTGCTATTCCTGGGAACCGCAGAGTTTGGATTGGTCTCTTTTATTTTTCCTTCTATGCCCAATGCCAATCCCTTACCAACGGTGACCTTGGATTTGTTGGCCTCACCGACTACGACTATATCTCCCGTGGAAGAAACCGCCGTTCCGGCAGTTGAGGAAACTCCTTTACCTGGAACAGCAATTGTCCAAGCAGGATGTGTGCCTGAAGTATTGATGATCACATATCCAGAAAACAACACCACGGTGAGCGGAATCATTGAGATCGAAGGTACGGTAAATATCCCAGATTTCGGTTTTTATAAATTCGAGATCTCATTACCCAACTCCGGTACATGGCTGACGATCCAGGCGGGAGATGTTCCCAAAAGTGATGAAATGTTAGGTTTCTGGGATACGACCCAGTTGGATCCGGGTAATTATTCTCTGCGCCTGGTTGTAATAGATAATCAGGGTGTACCAAATGAACCCTGTGCGGTTGATCTATATGTAGAAATGATGGATGAGTAGGCCGGGAAACCAATATGACTAAGATCAATATCCGCCCAGCAATATCAACTGATATTTCCAAGATGGTCGCCCTGGACCATAATTACGCTACGGGGCATGTCTGGCAAATGACCATGGATCTGACGGAGATCCAAACCCAGGTTTCGTTCCGAGAAGTGCGTCTGCCGCGTGAGGTCCATGTTAATTATCCCCGTATCGCCCAAAAACTGGTGGATGATTGGACAACCCGGGATGTACTCCTTTTGGCCGAAGCAGGTGAGCAAGTTAGAGGGTATATCAGTGTTCAAATGGGATTGGCACCTGCGAGCGCCTGGGTGAAAGACCTGGCAGTTGACCGGGTGCATAGACGGAATGGTATTGGCAGCGCTCTGGTTTTGGCAGCCCAAGATTGGTGTGGAAGAAAGGGCTTTCACCGGCTGACGCTTGAAATGCAGCCTAAGAATTATCCTGCTATTCAATTCGCCTACAAGCTTGGGTTTGAATTCTCGGGTTATAACGATCAATATTACAGGGACCAGGAAATCGCGATTTTCTTTTCCTCTTACATATGAACTTATTATCCATTCTTCAAACCATCAACCAGCTCCTGGCAGCTGGTATTTCCATTACCGCATTTTCTCTTCTCCTTTACGCTTTATCCTTTAATCTAAAAGACAAGGTAGCCCGGTCATTCGCTTTTATCATGGGCTGCGTAGTGGTGGTATTTGTGGGAGAGTCAGTGGCGGGGGTAGTCAGCTCTCCCACTTGGATAGAGGTCTGGTATCAAATCCAATGGCTAGGGATCATCATGCTACCAGCCGCATATGTACATTTATCAGACGCGATCCTGGCCACCACCGGTCGACCTTCTCGGGGGCGCAGGACTAAGTTGGTCAAAGCTACTTTCCTGATCTCATTTGTGTTCCTGATTATGGTTCCATTTAATATCCTGGTTGGGTCCCTGGTTACAGAAGGCGTAGTTGCGCCCCATCTGGAACGGACCAGTCTGACCTGGGTATTCTCTGCTTTTTATATATTGAGTATGATCTGGGCCTGGGTCAACTTCCAGCGGGCTTACCACCGAACTGTCACCAGCTCTGGACGTAGGAGGATTGGTTACCTGATCGGAGGAGCTCTGGCGCCTGCCCTGGGATCATTCCCTTATCTGCTTTTTGGCTCAACTTTTGCTTTACAGCATCAGTATGTTTTCTGGCTCACCACAGTTGTTAGCAATGTTCTGGTTTCGGGATTGATTATCATCATGGCGTATGCGGTGGCCTTTTTTGGCGTTTCGTGGCCAGACCGGGTCGTCAAACGTCGATTGATCAAATGGGTTATGAGGGGGCCGGTAACAGCTAGCACTGTGTTATCCCTTACTACTTTGACCCGTCGGGCTGGGGAACCGTTGTCGTTTTTTGCTCCGGTGGTCATGGTGGGCACATTTTTATTGATGCAGTATTTCATCACCATGTTTTCCCCCATCTGGGAACGTTGGTTCTTGTTTGGGGAAGGCAAGAACAATATAGCTCTGCTTCAAAATCTGGAAGAACGGCTTTTTACATTGGATGACCTGAGCCAATTCTTGGAATCGGTCCTGGCAGCCATGTGTGATCGCCTGCAGGTAACAAAAGCATTTGCTGCATCATTGGATCCGATCGGGATGGATTTCTTGGTGAGTGTTGGGGGACAAGTAGATTTCGATGAGGAAGAACTTTCGAAGCGGATTACGGATGTCTCCTCCAAGCAAGACCAAATTGGTAACTTCAGTATTTTCTTATGGGGGAATTTCTGGGTTATCCCAATAATCAACGCTCGGAAACCAGAAGAACTGCTTGGTTTGGTTGGGGTAGAGACTCCGGAAGAACTCCTTGATGGCGATCAGCGGGAGGCCTTCCGGATCCTGATCCAGCGCGCTCAGCAGGCTCTGGCGGATAGAAACTTCCAGCAGCAGGTATTTAGCTCAATCGAGGACCTGACCCCGCAGATGAACCGCATTCAGCGTCTGAGAGCTGCAGCTCGTTATGATGGGACCAGCGTGTTAACGGCAGCTACCGGAGAAATTTCCCTTGATGAGGGCACTTTGACCGAGTGGGTCAAGGATGCTTTGTCGGATTATTGGGGAGGACCTGATCTCTCGGAAAGCCCGCTCTTACAGCTGGAGATCGTGCAAAATTCACTGGACAAACACGACGGCATATCCGTCAAGGCGGTCCGGGCAATTTTGAAAGAAGCAATTGAGAAGATCAGGCCTGAAGGGACCAGAAGATTCACTCTGGACTGGGTTTTATACAATATTTTGGAGATGAAGTTCCTAAAAGGACAGAAAGTCCGGGATGTTGCCAAGCGCCTGGCTATGTCAGAGGCGAACCTGTACCGAAAACAAAAGGTCGCGATTGAGGTTGTTGCTAAAACCATCCTGGAGATGGAAAAACAGGCCCGGGAAAATGTGAAAGATTCTTCAGAAAATGCCTGAAAAATGTTACAATCATTTGTGTTCGCCTTATTTTTGAAAAGGTACATTAATGGTTCATGAGGATCAGCTACATAACATTCCGGAAGAGCCCCCTGATTGGAATGATTCTTGGTGGAAAGCAGCCTTGTCTGAGGGGGAAGAGGACTTGAGCTTAGGAGCGGGTCAGGTTGTTGATGCGGATCAGCCTGGAACAGTCCCCTTCTTGATCACTGATAACCAACCAGAAAATGATTGGGATGTTGTTGACCGGATATATCAAATGGATGAAATTGTCCGTTTGAAAGTGGTTGGTTGTAATCAAGGTGGACTTCTTGTCCAGGGGGAAAAGATCAATGGATTTGTGCCCTGTTCCCATCTATTGGCTGGTCATAAAAAGAATGAATACCTTCAGCAAACTATTGAGCTTAAGGTCATAGAATTCGACCGCGATCGCAGCCGGGTTGTGCTTTCTGAAAGAGCTGCCCAAGCTAAAGCTGGCAGCCGGATCAAATTACTTGATGAGCTGGTAAAGGGTTCCTGCATCCCCGGCGTGATCACCACCCTGACTGATTTTGGCGCTTTTGTTGATCTAGGAGGCATGGAAGGGTTGATTCATATTTCAGAGCTGTCCTGGGGCAGGGTTGATCATCCATCCGATGTGGTTTCTGTGGGTGATTGCATGGATGTCTATATCCTGAATATCGACCGCGTAGAAAACAAGGTTGCGCTAAGTTTAAAGAAGTTGTGTCCCAATCCATGGGAGACAATTACAGAACGCTACCACACAGGCCAGATTATTGAAGCGGTGGTTAGAAATATCGTTTCGTATGGGGCTTTTGTGCGATTGGAAGAAGGGGTGGATGGTTTGATCCATGTTTCGGAGCTGGGGGAGAATGGGAAAGATGTGTCACCTTGGGATGTATTAGAGGAAAACCAGAAGATCTCAGTTGAGATCATTAACTTGGATCCCAAGGAGCAGCGTCTCGGACTAAGTTTGGCCGAGGGGGAATAACAAGGTTTAACCAAATAGTATGATTTCTAAAATTAAGGATCTCTTTATCGGAGTTCTATTCGGCTTGTTAAGTGCCGGATTGATCCTGCTGGTTTCAAAGCCAAAACCTGGCAGAGCAATCTTGCTTCGACCAGCTCCTACTCCCCATCCAGTTGTAATCAATATAGATGGAGCTGTGGTGTCACCCGGTGTTTACATCCTTCCAATCCAGAGCCGAGTGGTTGATGCTGTGGAAGCAGCTGGTGGATTGGCAGAAAATGCCAGTCCCGGATCTGTAAACCTGGCCGCGGAGCTTGAGGATGGGAGCCATATATACATCCCCGCCCGGAATCCCTCTCTGGAAAATTCCGCAGAGTTAGTGGGGAGTGCAGTAGGAATATCAGAGAGTGGAGAGATGATCTCCCTTGTTAATATTAACAAGGCTTCTCTAGAAGTGTTGATCGGTTTGCCTGGCATAGGTCCGGTAACAGCTGAAAAGATCATCAACTACAGGGAAGATCAGATATTTACAAGAATTGAAGAAATCCAGAAAGTACCCGGCATCGGCCCGGCTACATTTGAACAGATCAAGATCTATCTTACAGTGGGTGAATAAAAAGCGGGAGAATTAAAAGAGAAAACCTTGTCAGCTTTATCATTGGCGGGAAAGAACTGATCACCGTTGTTGGGCGGCTGCTTTCATCGCAGATGACTGACAAGGTTTAGTATTACAGGGTGTTTATTTTATTGTACTTTTTTCTTCAGTACGGGCAGACCGTTTTTGGTTTCAGATACAACATACGCGGCTGGAACTGCATCCAGTGCGCCTTCTTTAACTTCCTTGGCGAAGAAGTACAGGGTTGATTCTTTTCCACTTTTCAGTACACGGGTTCGACCGTGCAGGTAGTAGGTGACTCCCTTTCCATTTGTATGTGCGTAAGCCATAATATCTCCTTTGTTCGTTAATTCCTAAAAACCGCCCAACAGATTTTTGTGATGAGGTGGTGAAACCTCAGTTAAAACTTAGTGAATCTGCTTTGATTTCCTGTATTAGATATTTTTTATAGAGGAAGTGGATGATCGTTCTTCCTCTATTATTGTAACCCCTAAACCTTAAAAAGTTCTATATTTTGCCATTTTTAGAGGGAAAAACGCCTATTTAGGCCCTTTTTGAAGTGAAAATTCACAATAAACGCTAGATATACGAAATCCAAGGGACCAGTAGAGGGAAAGAGCGGGGTGGTTATCACATTTAACATGCAGCCCGATGAAATCAACTTTACCCTCCAGGAGCTGGCATAAACGGGCCGTAACTGCCCTCCCGTAGCCCTGGCCGCGGTTCTCTGGATGAGTAGTAATATTCCCCAGGGCGGCCACTCTGTAAGTTGCTGAATATGTATGGATTCCGGCAATGCTCACCAACTGACCATGTTGGCGGATGCCAATATACTGCCCGGACTCCAGCATACGAGGGTCAAAGGCGTTATCCGGATAGCTTTCCTTATAGAGCTCATTAACTTCGGGTAGGTCAGTTTCAGTTAACTGAAACGTGTTATCGGTGTTGGCCTGAAGTATAGGATCAGAATTAACAAGAGCCATTTTGTAATGATCCCCGTGTTCCGAGACCTGATAGTAATCAGAAAAATGTTTTATCAAACCTGGGCTTAAATGGGCGTAAAATCGATTTGGCAGAAGGGACTGCAGCTGCCGGATGTAATCATGATCAAGTTCCCCAAATGCCAGCAGGACAGGCAGATTATCCCCTCGGTAAAATGGAGTAATATTTTTCAGTCCTATTTCGGTTTGAATACCGTAACAGGTTATCTTGGGCCAGTAAAAATCGTCCAGGTCTCCCAAGCTGTAGAGATGGAGAGGGAGATCCTGGCGGAAATATTTTTCCAGAGCAGATCGGTCTTTGATAATTTGGATATCCACGTCTGGATTTTACCAACTGCTTCAATATTTTCCTATCTTTTCACTAAAGATAATTCCAGAGCAGAGAGTTATAATGTAGACATAGGAAAACTTAGAATCTGGAAGGATAGTTATGTCAAACGCTCTTGTTGAATGTGTGCCGAATTTTTCTGAAGGTCGTCGACAGAATGTGCTGGATGACATCAAGGGGGTCATCTCGGCCGTATCTGGCGCTTATGTCCTCGATATGCATACCGATGCTGATCATAACCGCAGCGTGATCACCTTTGTGGGTGAACCCAAAGCCGTTGAAGAAGCTGCTTTTCAAATGATCAAAAAAGCGTCCCAATTAATTGACCTGGATAACCACAATGGAGAACATCCTCGCATTGGAGCTACTGATGTGGTTCCCTTTGTGCCTATTTCAAATATAACCATGGATGAATGTGTGGATATGGCCCACAGAGTAGGGGAAAGGGTGGGACAGGAACTGAATATCCCGGTTTATTTTTATGAAGCTGCCGCTCTACGCCCAGAACGAAAACGGTTGGAGTTGGTCCGCCGGGGTGAATACGAGGGCTTAAAAGCAGAGGTTAAATCCAATCCGGATCGAGTCCCGGATGCAGGTCCCGCAGAACTTGGATCTGCCGGAGCCACTGTGATCGGAGCCCGGGAATTCTTGGTTGCTTATAACGTCAATCTGACCACCGACGATGAAGAGATCGCAACTAAGATCGCCCGGACAGTTCGCCATTCCTCTGGGGGATTGAGATTTGTAAAAGCTCTGGGTATGACCGTCGAAGGCCGAGCCCAGGTCTCTATGAACTTGACCAATTTCCTAAAAACTCCCCTCCCGTTGGTAGTAGAAACCATTCGTAGGGAAGCGGAACGGTATGGCGTGGGCATTCATAACAGTGAGCTGGTGGGTTTGATTCCCCAAGCAGCCATTGTGGATACAGCAGTCTGGTACACCCAGATGGATTTGTTTTCTCCGGACCAGGTCCTGGAAGGGAAAATGGCAGAAATGATTGGGGAAAGCGGGTCAGCCGATTTTATAGAGAGTTTGGCTGCTCCAACTCCCACACCGGGGGGTGGTTCAGCAGCAGCTTATGCAGGAGCGATGGCTGCCGGACTGGTATCTATGGTAGCCCGATTGACGATTGGAAAAAAGGGATATTCTGAAGTAGAAGCAGCCATGAATAGGATCCTTGAGGAATCAGAAATCCTCAGAAATGACCTTACAAGCGGTGTTATTGAGGATTCGGAAGCTTTTGATCGGGTCATGGCAGCCTATAAAATACCTAAGTCTGATCCTGCGCGGACCGCAGCTATTCAGGAAGCAACCCTGCTGGCCGCTCAGGTTCCACTGGAGGCAGCCAAAAAGTCCTACAGGGTCGCGGAGTTGGCATTGGAAGCGGCTCAATCCGGGAATAAAAACGCCATCACGGACGCTGGATCCGCAGTAAATCTGGCAATTGCAGCAGTAAACAGCGCTGCTTATAATGTTCGCATAAATCTGGCGGATCTGAATGATCACAAACAAAAAGAACAGATCCTGTCAGAGCTGGGAGAAATCGAAGAAGGAGCACTAGTTTCCCTTGATAAGATCAAAACAATCCTGACTGACCGGGGGGGATTATTTTCCTGATCCCTCGCCCAAATAATTTCAGGTTCCATCCGGACTGCCTGGTAGCTCGGATACATTTTTCTGGTTTTTGATGAAGAACAAGACCCTCTGGATCATTCTAATAATTGTTCTGATCGCAGTTGTTTTTTTTGCTGCCTTTTTCTTGAAAGGCGGTATATTTCCCTGGATTACAGAAGAAGAAGTCACACCCTATGTGCCACCAATAGGCGAGGTCCTGCCAACTGCCACTTTCTTTTCTCCTTCGGCAGTAACACCTACATTAGAACCTGATATGGTGTGGGTTGACCCCGGTCTTCCAGAACCCCTGCTAGACCAGCTGGCGGGGATGGATTTTTTGCAGATAACCGATCAACAGGAAGATGCGGCAACATCCCTCTTCATCGGTGACGATAATCCAATTACATACTGGGTCTTTGCTGCTGCCGCTCCCTTCCCGACTATCACGGATGGAATCTCTCTGGAAGGCATTAAGTCTGCCTGGCAGGGAGGGAAAAACCCTCTAGCGCCCAATAATCCGATTTTCTTATCACAGGAAACCAGGGATATTCTGGCAATCTATTGGGGCGAACCAAGCTCAAACGCGGTTGAGATCATTACCTCGGATAATCTTTCCAAACAAGCCTGGACTCATCAGCCATCCCTGGCAATTTTGCCTTTCGATGAGTTAACCCCGGATTGGAAGGTGCTGGAAATTGATGGAATTTCACCACTCGAGCAGGTATTTGATCCAGGATCGTATGGCCTTTCTTTGGCAATCTCTGCTGTTGGATTTGACCCCAACATATTCCAGGAAATTACCAGCAACCGCGATCCAAACAAGTTCACCAGTGTAGTTTTGACGGGTGTGACCGCCCTGGTTCGTGCTACAGCCTGGACTATGGAAAAGGAGGGAATAAATTATCCAGCGAGGGATATTCTACAATATTTGATAGAGGCTGATATTCTACACATCAGCAATGAGGTTCCATTTGCGCAGGGGTGCCCGTATCCTAATCCTGTCCAGGAGGGTTTGCGCTTCTGCAGTGACAGCCGCTATATTGAACTGATGGAAACCATCGGCACCGATGTTGTGGAACTGACAGGAGACCATTTTGGTGACCAAGGTCCTGAAGCCATGTTATATACTCTGGAGATGTACAACCAGAGGGACTGGCCCTATTATGGCGGCGGCGCTGATCGCACAGACGCCCAGGAGCCGGTCCTGTTTGACCATAATGGCAATAAAATAGCTTTCCTGGGATGCAATGCCAAGGGGGGAGGATATGCTACAGCAAATGTGGGGTATCCAGGTGCAGTTGCTTGTGATTTTCCCAAAATGACTGGGCAGATCAAAGAGCTGCGGGATGAAGGCTATCTTCCGATAGCCACCTTCCAGCATTTTGAGTATTATACTTACCTTGCGCAGCCAGATCAGATCCGCGATGCCAGGACCCTGACTAATGCTGGCGCGGTGATTGTTAGCGGCAGCCAGGCTCACCAACCGCAGGCATTTGAGATTAGGGATGAAGCATTTATTCATCACGGTCTTGGCAACCTCTTTTTTGACCAGATCTATGAGATCCCACCCCACACAGCATCTGCATTCATAGACCGGCATATATTTTATAATGGTAAACACATCAGCACTGAGCTGCTGACGATCAAGTTTGAGGATTTCGCCCGGGCCAGACCAATGACCCAATCCGAAAGGGAAAGACTTCTTCAAACGACCTTCAGCGCCAGTAACTGGTAAAACCAAATATATTTGTACAGGAGGTATTGATGGGTGGTTTGACAACTATTCCCGGTTTTAAAGTAGGCCACGCTCAGGACATGGATGCATTAACAGGCTGCACCGTGATCCTTTGCCCCCCAAACACGGTGGGTGGTGTGGACCAGCGGGGAGGTGCTCCTGGCACCAGGGAAACTGATCTGTTACACCCCATGCACCTGGTGAACCAGGTAACAGCTATTTTGTTAACAGGCGGTTCCGCTTTTGGGCTGGATGCCGCTGCAGGGGTGATGCGCTACTGCGAAGAAAATAAAATGGGCTTCGATGCCAATTATGCCACCGTACCTATTGTGCCAGCCGCAGTATTATTCGATCTGGGTATTGGAGATCCTAATATTCGTCCAGATGCTGAGATGGGCTACCAGGCCTGCTTGAACGCTTCCGGGGACACGCCTGCAGAAGGCAACGTGGGAGCCGGCACTGGAGCAACAGTTGGAAAAGTGTTATCTCCAAAAATGTCTACCAAGTCCGGTATCGGAACTGCCGTTGTGGATCTGGGTGGAGGGGGAAAAGTAGCAGCGATTGTGGCTGTGAATGCCTTTGGGGATGTAGTTGATCCAGAGAGCGGCGAGATCATCGCAGGCGCCCGGGGTATTAAAGGTTATGCGGATACACTAAAGGTGATGAAATCATTTATTGGCCGGAAAGTGATGGGATTTTCAACTGGTCCGGATAACACTGTGATTGGCGTGGTAGCGACCAATGTGAAACTTAATAAAGAACAGATCACTCGGGTGGCCCTGATGGCTCATAACGGTCTTGCCCGCACTATACGCCCGGCTTTCACCCTGCTGGACGGAGATACAGTTTTTGCGCTGTCTAGCGGTGAGGTGGAAATGGATTTGAATATTGTTGGCGCCTATGCGGCGATAGCCTATCAGGAAGCGATCTTGAGCGCAGTCAACAGCGCTGAGAAAGCCGGCGGTATTCCCGCTGCCAAAATTAAATAATAAAAGGGATTGAGTCCTTTTAGAAGGACTCAGTCCCTTTTTTATGAAGCCTACAGCCTCTTTTTATACAAGGAAAGCAACGAAGATTATTCTGAAGCCGATGGACTTGGCAATGACAATATTTATGCGATTGATGTAGACCAATATGGAGATATTTGGATAGGAACAGTGGCTGGAATTATTTTTGTGTTGAACATTAGTATTACGCGAATGATGCAAGT
>CAYORF010000006.1:0-57984 GCA_964406305.1 uncultured Anaerolineales bacterium
AGCGCCAGGTTGGGTTGGCTAGAGGAACTGACTGAGAGCTTTTCAGATAAAGAGAAAGTTCAGATAACTACAGCGATGGAATTGATCATCAATAAAGCGAAACAACAAGACACCCTTAAAAAGGGAGAATAACTTTTCAGAGGAGTAACAATCAAATGCGGCGATTACTTAAATATCTAAAACCTTATACTCTGTTGATCATCCTCTCGATAATTTTACTTTTTGTTCAGGCCAATACCGACCTGGCAATGCCGGATTATCTTTCCAGAATTGTCAATAATGGCATTCAACAAAACGGTGTGGAAAATGCTGTCCCGGCTGCAGTTCGCCAGGACACGATGGATAAACTGCTTTTGTTTATTGAGGAAGAGGATGCCCAGGCTATTCTGAACAGCTATCAGTTGATTGAACCGGATTCTGCAGAGGCAGAAGAGGTAGCGGGGGATTATCCGGTGGTCCAGGATGAGGCGATTTATATCCTGGGCGATATCGATCAGACCCAGAACGACCAGTTGAATTCTATCCTTGGAAAAGCCTTCGTAGCGGTATCTGGCATTCAGCGGATGGTGGAGGATCCCACGGCAGCTACAGCGCTGGGAGAAGGATTTGACTTTGATCCCTCGCGAATTCCGGCCGGGATGGATGTGTTCCAGGCATTAGGGATGATGCCGGAAGAAATGAGAATTGAGATGGCAGCCAGGATGGATGAATCCTTTGATGCCCTTGGCGAAAGTATGATCACTCAGATGGCAGTTGGTGCTGTCAAAAGTGAATATGAATCTCTGGGCATGGACTCAGGAAAGATCCAAAGGGATTATATTCTGCGCATTGGCGGTATGATGCTGTTGATTTCACTGGCGGGCGGAGCGGCCACTATCGCTGCTGGGTACCTGGCTGCCAAAACAGCAGCCGGTGCAGCCAGGGATATCCGGGTTGCTGTCTTTAAAAAGGTGGAAAGTTTTACCAGCGCGGAGTTTTCCAAATTTTCCACGGCATCCCTGATCACCCGGTCTACCAATGATGTTACCCAGGTGCAAACGGTGATCTTCATGATCATGCGTATGGTCCTGTATGCGCCGATCATCGGTGTGGGCGGGATCATCCGGGCTGTTGATAAGAGTGCAAGTATGTGGTGGTTGATAGGTTTAGCCGTTCTGGTGTTAATAGGTTTGATCGTAGTTGTATTTATAATTGCTGTTCCCAAATTTAAACTAATGCAGAAATTGATCGACAGGTTGAACCTGGTCACCCGAGAAAACCTGTCCGGTATGATGGTCATACGTGCCTTCAACAAGCAAGATGACGAATTGGTCCGTTTTGATAAAGCAAACCGGGACTTGACGGATACAGGCCTGTTTGTGGCCCGGGTGATGGTAACAATGATGCCATTAATGATGCTGATCATGAATGGCCTTTCCCTGGCGATCATCTGGGTGGGCGCTCATCAGGTAGCAGAATCTGCCATGCAGGTGGGCGATATGATGGCGTTTATGCAATATGCCATGCAGATCGTGATGGCATTCCTGATGATGTCAATGATGTTCATCTTCCTGCCCAGGGCAGCTGTTTCCGGGGCTCGAATTGCGGATGTATTGGACACTGAAGTTGAGATCCAGGATCCTGATATTCCAAAATCCTTCCCGGTCCCGTTCCAGGGAGAAATAGAGTTCAGGGATGTGTCCTTCCACTATCCTGATGCGGAGGATAATGTCATCCAGGATATCAATTTCACCGCCAGGCCGGGAGAAACGACGGTATTTATAGGTTCGACCGGTTGTGGAAAATCGACCGTCATCAATCTGATCCCCAGATTCTACGATGTCACGCAAGGATCCATTTTATTGGACGGTGTTGATGTCAAACAAGTAAGGCAGAAGGATTTGCGAGACAGGATTGGTTATGTGCCTCAAAAAGGGACCCTCTTCTCGGGGACGATTGAAAGCAACATGCTCTATGCAGATAAGGACGCTACTCCAGAGGTTGTTCAGGAAGCGTTGGATATTGCTCAGGCAAGCGAATTTGTCTTTGACGATGAAAAAGGCCTGGAATCCGAGATATCCCAGGGTGGTACTAATGTATCTGGAGGCCAGAGGCAGCGGCTGGCAATAGCCAGGGCGCTGGTTAAAAAACCGCCCATTTTTATCTTCGATGACAGCTTCTCAGCCCTGGACTTTAAAACCGATTCCACGTTGCGCAGAGAATTGAAGGATAAAACCGGGGAGAGCACTGTCCTGATTGTCACCCAACGAGTTGCCACTGTAAAGAACGCTGATCAGATCATCGTTTTAGACAAAGGACGTGTGGTAGGCAAGGGAACCCATCAGGAGTTAATGAAAATCTGTGAGACCTATCAGGAAATAGCGTCATCACAGTTGAGCGAGGAGGAATTGGCATGAGTGATAATAAACGTACTACGACACCAACTCGCCCATCAGGCGGCCCGCGTCCCGGAAGGGGCGGCCCTGGTGGTCATATGGGAATGATGAAAGGGGACAAAGCCCGTGATTTCAAAGGCACAATGAGCAAATTGTTGGCTTATCTCGGATCCTATAATATTGGCATCCTGGTCGTGATAGTTTTTGCTGTTGCCTCAACAGTATTTACTATTATCGGTCCAAAAATACTTGGCAGAGCGACCACAAAACTTTTTGAAGGTGTTATGGCCATGATTGCCGGCACTGGCGCTGGCATAGATTTTGACTTTATCGGCCGCATCATTTTGATCACGATTGCCTTATACCTGGTTTCAACGATCTTTAGCTTTATTCAGGGATGGATCATGTCCGGCATAGCAGTGGACATCACCTATCGTTTCCGGAAGGATATCGCTAAAAAGATCAACCGCATGCCTTTCAAATATTTTGATAACACCAGTCAAGGTGAGGTGCTTTCCAGGATCACCAACGATGTTGATACGGTTAACCAGACCCTGAACCAGAGCCTCTCGCAGATCATCACATCCGTGGTGTCTGTGGTCGGAGTCTTGGTTATGATGCTGACCATCAGCTGGAAAATGACCCTCGTGGCGCTAACGATCATTCCCCTATCTGCAGGTGTTGTCATGTTGATCGTGCGCCAATCTCAGAAGTATTTCACCCAGCAGCAGGAATATCTGGGCCATGTCAACGGACATGTAGAAGAGATGTTTGGCGGACACCTGGTAATGAAAGCCTTTAATGGTGAAGCAAACAGCGTCGAGAAATTCGAAGGATTCAACGACACTCTCTACAGCTCTGCCTGGAAATCACAATTCCTATCGGGATTGATGATGCCGATCATGCGTTTTGTCGGCAACCTGGGCTATGTGGGAATTTCTATTTTGGGCGGCTACTTAGCCATCCAGAAGGCAATCACCCTGGGAGATATCCAGGCCTTTATCCAGTATGTGAACTCCTTTACCAGGCCTATCACCCAGATCGCTAATATTTCGAATGTGCTGCAGCAAACCGCGGCAGCCGCTGAACGTGTGTTTGAGTTCCTGGAGGAAGAAGAAGAGATCCCGGAAGTTGAAACCCCAGTCGTTCTGGATGAGATCAAAGGCCATGTCGAATTCCAGAACGTGCAGTTCGGCTACGACCCTGAGGAGATCATCATTAACGATTTTTCGGCTGATGTACAGCCAGGACAAAAAATAGCCCTGGTAGGACCAACGGGTGCCGGAAAAACAACAATGGTGAAGCTTCTAATGCGTTTTTACGATGTGCAGAAGGGTGCCATCGTGGTTGATGGGCAAAATATCAAGAATTATAAACGTGAAGACCTGCGCTGTTTGTTTGGCATGGTGCTTCAGGATACCTGGTTGTATAACGATACCATCATGGAAAATATCCGTTACGGTAGACCGGGAGCGAGTGACGAAGAAGTGATCCAGGCTGCCAAAGCAGCCCATGTAGATCACTTTGTGCGCACACTCTCTGAAGGTTATGATATGGTGCTTAATGAAGAAACATCCAACATTTCCCAGGGACAGAAACAGCTGCTGACCATTGCCCGAGCTTTTGTGACCGATCCCAGCATGTTGATCCTGGACGAAGCTACAAGTTCAGTGGATACCCGCACAGAGGTGTTGATCCAGAAAGCAATGGAAAAATTGATGCAGGGCCGCACGTCCTTCATCATCGCCCACCGGCTATCCACCATCCGCAACGCGGATCGGATACTGGTCATGAACGAGGGGGATATTGTAGAGCAGGGCAATCACGGGGAACTGCTGGCAAAAAATGGATTTTATGCCGAGTTATATAACAGCCAGTTTGATGTGACCGGGGAAAATTGACCTTCCTGAGCTAAAGATTAAAACCGCACCTCAATTTCCGGGTGCGGTTTTTTAGTGAGTTTTCTTAGTTTTGTATTTCTTTGAAAATACTCTGGCCAATTCCAGGCCAAATCCGCAGAATTCCAAATAACCCTCGCAAGATGTTCCAGCCACCAATTAGAATCCAAACCCAGACCAATGAATTATTGCCACTTTGTTCCAGAATCCAGATGCTGATGATTCCGGCCAGAGAAGCCAGTAACATGGCATTACGCAGATAGCGGAAATCGCCGGTTCCCCAATGGACGCCATCAGTTAGGAAGGCCAGGGAATTGATTGGTTGGCTGAGGGAAGAGATCCCCCAGGCGGATATAAAGACACCCACTGCTGTGGAAGGTACCAAAAGATCGATCACTAGATTTCTTCCAACCCACATAAGGACGGCCAAAAGCACACCGGTTCCGAGACTCCACCATAAACCTACCCTCACCACTCGTTTTACGTGAGCTAATGAATCCCGTCCAATGAAGAATCCGACCAGGGATTGAACTGTAGCTGCAAATGCATCCAGGACAAGAGCGGTGAAAACCCATACCTGGCGGATAACCTGATGCGCTGCGCCTGCATCAGCGCCGAGTTGATTGGCAACCCGGGTTGTATAGGCCAGGAACAAGTTCAAAATTCCGGTACGCACAAACATATCTCCGCCGATGGAGAGCAGTTCACCGGCATCCTTAAAGACGATTTCACGGGTTAATCCAAGTTTTTTGTTTACCAGCAGGATGCTAGCCAGGGCACCCAACCATTGACTGATGGTGCTTGCGAGGGCAGATCCGGCTACACCCAGAGGTGGAAAGGGACCCCGACCGAAGATCATCAACCAATCGAGGAGCAAATTCAGTAGGTTCACTCCCAGGGCGATCCATAAGGGTGTTTTCATGTCCTGGCGCCCGCGTAGAGCGCCGAAGCTAACCAGGGTCAACAGCACGGCCGGTGCGCCAAAAAGACGAATTTGCATATACGAGACAGCGTTTGATCTAACGTCGCCAGAAGCGCCCAATAACTCTGCTAGCCAAGGAGCACTGGGCCCAATCATCAGAATTAGCAGCAACCCAAATCCAGCTGCTAGCAATAAAGCAAGGCTGAGAGTCTTTTTAACTTTTTCTGGATCACCTTTTCCAAAAGCCTGGGCAACCTCGGTTTGAGCGCCAACACCAAGGAAGTTAAACATCCAGAATAAACTAGATAGGGCAGTGGTGCCCACTCCCAGGGCTGCCAGGGGAACCACGCCCAGAGAGGAGATAAAAGCTGTGTCCACCAGGGCAGTGATCGGCTCAGCGGTCAGGGATATAAGTACAGGCAGAGATAAACCAATCAAGGTTCTGTGGGGGCGTTCGATGAACGGGTGAGGGGTTGTTTCCATAAATTGGTCTCAATAAATGATGTAAATAAATTCTGGTTCAAGCGAGATAAACCATATTTTACCGCTGTTCAAGGGTTTGGATTTACCACTTGATTTGTGAATTGATAATACTCCTGGCACCTAATGCTCAAGATTTTCCGGTTATAGTCTTTGTCCATCCGCTCCCGGAAGATCATACCAGCCCATTCTTGTAGAGGGTTTTGCTAATATTTATCTGAAAATCATCTATTTTATGGATGACAGGAAGGCGGTTATTGTTTATGCTATTACTATTGCAGAAAATGATTTAAATTCCCGTTAAGTAAATAACTACCAGAAAGGAACCAGAGTAATGGCAGCTGGTATTTCCCTAGAATAAGGTATATTGAGGTTATATCAGGAAGAATCAATGAGTAAGCAGAGTAAACACAAGAACCCAAGATCCCTGTTATCCCAGATCCTCCGTATATTCGCTGTCGTGGTTGTGATCGTTCTTGTGACAGTTGCCATAATCGCTGGGATCGGCTGGTGGGCGGGATGGCAAACAGAGGGAAAGTTTAAAACAGCTATCCTGATCGCGGGATTGGTTCTGATTGGTCTGGGCTTTTTGGGAATTAAAGGAAATCGGGATATGACCCGAAGTTTTGAGTACCAGGACAGCATTTCGGTCACAAAAGATGACAGTAGGAAAAGAACTCAACAATCCTTGAAGGATTTTGCCCAGAGCTACTACTTTTTTCTGATAATGTTTTTTGCCGGGGGATTATGCATGGTGATTGGCTGGTTGATGTGAGTTTGAAGATTGACTTCTTGAATTCTCCCGTAATCTAGATCGAGAAAGGAAATTGTAACTATTACAGAACATCTCCAGGAGATGTTTTTGTTTGTTAATTGGGGATTTTCCCAAAATCCCTCTATAAACTCGTAATATTTGCTCTTGACAATACTATGTGACATACTGTATAATGTGAAGCATGATGATAGAAAACGCACAGTCCCAACAATATCAGAAGCTGACTCAGGAACTCCGCAGAGGTATTCTGGTCCTAGCCGCTCTCAGCCAACTTGAGGAGGAAAAGTACGGTTATTCATTAATACGCAGTTTGGCTGAAAAAGGTTTGGACATTGAACAGGGTACTCTTTATCCTTTATTAAGAAGGTTGGAGGAACAGGGTTTGCTGAGCAGTGAGTGGAATACAGAAGGCTCGCGCCCCAGACGTTATTATCAGATCAGTTCAGAGGGATCGCAGGTCCTAGGGAATTTGACCGAAGAATGGCGAAATCTAACTGATGTAATGGAGAGTTTATTAGCTGGTATATCCAGCTGAGGAGAAAATGATGAATTTAATAGATAGATATATTCATGAAGTAGGTAGATATTTACCGCGAAAAAAACGGGGATCAATACAGGCCGAATTACGGTCCTCAGTGGTTGATACCCTGGAAGATCGTTATGGTCCGGAAGCAGACCAGGATCAGGTTGAAGAGATCCTCCTGGAGTTTGGGAAACCAAGAGATGTGGCAGCATCCTATCACCCCCGAGGTCAATACTTGGTGGGCCCTGGCCTGTTTCCTTTGTTCCAGATGGTAGCCTGGATCGTTGTTGCAGCAGTTCTGGGCGCTCAGCTGCTGGCGTTTGGTGTGGACGTGTTTATTGCCGGAGAGCCATTTTCAGCCCTGGAAACCCTCGCAGCGTTGGTGAGCAGTATCCCTGCCTCCCTGGGCTGGGTATTGATCACTTTTATGATCCTGCAGTACTTTGATGCCAAGCCTTATCTGGAAGAGGAACCCTGGGATCCCAAATCTTTGCCTGAGCTGAACCCGGAAGAAAATCTTAAGAAGGGAGAACTGATCTTTGGATTGGTCGGGGGAATCCTGATCCTCGTCCTGGTGACTTTATTCCCGCAGTGGGTAGGTTTTCTTACTACACCTGGTGGAACGTTTTACCCCAATCCGGTAATCCTGGATTACCTGGTCCTAATCCAGGTATCTCTGCTGGCAACTATTCTGATGAATATTTACCTGCTTTGGAAAGGGAGCTGGACCTTCCTGACCAGAGTGATCAAACTGGGATTGGATGCCTTCGGTGTAGTAATCCTGGCATTCCTGATCCAGGGGCACAATGTCTGGTTAGCTGCGAATGGATCATCCAGTTTTATGGATTGGATTTCGACCATTGAGAGCAATAACTGGGAGCTAGTTGGCATGCACGCTTTTAGGCTGGCGTTTGTCGTTGCCTTTATCGTCACAGTCATTGAAATATTTGCCACCATTTACCGAATGGTGAGATCAAAAATGGCGAGTGATGTATCTGCCAAAGATTTTGTACTGAAAGTTGAATAACTCCTACTGGAGAGTGTCTAGAATATTTTAGGGGCGAAGTTCGCCTTTCAAGATCCCGGAGGTTGATCAATCTCCGGGATCTTTTATTAAATTAGGATCGATTTTGTGAAGTATCAAGCCGGAGTTTTATTCCAGAAGGGTCCTTGAGGAATGTCCCTCTCTCAGTCTGATTAAATGGAAGTTCTTGATCTTTTATCCTTTTAAGTACATCGTCCAGGGCGTTTGTGTTAGGGAGTATGATGGAGAAGTACTTGATTCCCAGTGAATTTTCCGGAGGTGGTTGGGCAGAGATTCCTTGCCAGGAATTAAATGCGATCACATGTGGGCGATCGAGGGCGACCTCAGCCATACCGATCGTTTCCCCTATTCCACCATCCCTAAAACCTAGAACATCCCGATAAAAACGCATTTGTTTGATGAGGTTATTACCAAATAAATGAACATGCCCCATGCTGGTGTGATCGGGCAGCGGAACAAGGATCTCATCTTGTTGGGTTAATTCGCTGAAAAGCAGGTCAAGATCTAGTGGTTCCCGTCCATTACTGGGACGGCCATCTGCCCAGCGAGCGTTGAAAGTACCGTCCTGGTATGAAAAACTTCCATCTTCAAGAGAGTAAACATAGATCTCGATAGTATTTCCGTCCGGGTCGTCGACGTAGGTTGTTTTGGATATGACATGATCTGTTGGAGAGTTAGGTATCTGAAGTTGGAAGAGCCTGGCAATGACCCGGGCCAGTTCTTTTCGTTCTGGCAGCAGCAGGGCAAAATGATACATGCTAGTTGTGCGAGGTGCCCGGGTGGTTCCCGCTACCTCACTCATAATCAATAAGTCTTCTTTGCCAGTTCCAAGCCTCTGCTTGACGATCAGCTCTCCAATGAAGTTTCAACCCCAGACCTTTGATGTAAAAATCCAGCTGCCTTTCCAGATTTGAGGTTGTATAGTGTACAGATCCTAAAGTAGACTCAGGATCGATGAGATAAGATGATGTCATAAATTACCTTTGCTGAGAGGGATCGATTTGTATTTACTAGATGTTATGTTTGAGATGTTCATTACTTACTAATAAGTCTCCAATTGCAAAAATAAACCTATAAACTTTCTCCTGAGATAAAAGATATTCTCAGAGAGGTTATAATCCAGGCAGGAGGAACCTATGTGTGATACTCTGATTGCTGCCCCTGACGTTACTAAAACCCAGATTGCGCTTTTTGCAAAAAACTTTGATCGTCCCCCGAATGAAGCTCAATTCCTGGACTGGGTCCCGGCCCAGACATATTCACCGGGTGAGTCTCTTCAATGCACCTATATAGATATTCCCCAGGTCCAACAAACTTCTGCTGTCTTATTATCTCGCCCGTTCTGGATGTGGGGAGCCGAAATGGGCATCAACCAGCATGGCGTGGTGATTGGCAACGAAGCTGTCTTTTCCAAGGTTCAAGCGAATAAAGAACCTGCCCTGCTGGGTATGGACCTGCTCCGCCTGGGCCTGGAAAGAGCTCAAACTGCTGTCCAGGCTGTCGATGTTATCGTTGAATTATTGGAAGAGTACGGCCAGGGAGGAAACTGCGTTCAAGAGGGACACCTGTATTATCACAATAGCTTCCTAATCGCTGATGCTGTTGATAGCTGGGTTCTTGAAACGGTGGATAAACACTGGTTTGCGCGCCAGGTAAAACCGATTTACAGCATTTCTAATTTATTATCGCTGGAAAATAATTGGGATCGCTCCTCGGCCGGGCTAGAAGAATTCATGTTGGAGAAAGGATTAGTACGGGATAATGATCAAATTAACCTCGCTGGGGATTTCTCAGACTTGATTTACACAACTTTTGCAGATGGTAAAAGCCGCTGCGCCCGGTCCCGGGATCTGATGAACCGGGAGAGTGGAAAGATCACTGTTCAAACCATGGCCTCCATTCTTCGGGACCATGGAGGAGATCCTGATCCAACACCGGGTTTGGCCGGGGCGGATATATGCATGCATGCCAGCCTGGGGCCCATCCGCAGCAGTCAAACAACAGGATCGATGATCGCTTCCCTGGAAGAAGGAAAACCAATGGTCTTCGTTACGGGAACCGCTGCACCCTGCACGGGAATATTCAAACCGGTCTGGGTGGATGCACCGCCAGACCTCGGTTCCCTGCCAACAAGCAAGTTCGAAAGCGAGACAACTTTCTGGGCTCATGAGAAACTGCATCGGGAAGTGCTCAAGAATTATCCTGCCAGAGCAGCCATTTTTCAAGCAGACAGAGATGCACTGGAAACAGAATTCATTGAGGGTGCCCTGGCGCTCCGGGGTGGGTCTGTGGAAGAAAGGAAAGCTTATTCAGAGACCTGTTTCCAGAAAGCAGCGGATGTTGAAAAGGGTTGGCTGGAACAGGTCATCAAAGTCCCAGTCAAACAAAAAATTCTGCACTCTCTGGCCTGGAAAGGGTTTAATAAAAAAGCTAAATATGCTTAATGCAACTATCATTTAGATATCACGTAATTAAGTTAAGGTCGATTTTCCATAGAGGTACTCGATGGCACTTCCAAAATACTTAAAGCAGATCAAATCTACCATAGATCATGAATATAAAAGAAGCCTCTATCGCAACCTAGTTTTTAAGGGTGGGGGAGTAAGGGGGATCGCATATATGGGTGCACTGGAGGTGTTGGATGAATATAGAATCGTTGAAAATATTGAGCGCGTAGCGGGTACCTCCGCGGGAGCTATCGGGGCGACCCTGTTGAGTTTTCGACTCAGTATCCCGGAGACCAAGGAGCTTTTTAATTCACTGGAATTTTCCAAGATTCCACAAAGCGCGACCAAAACCAGGCGATTCAAAGTGCCACGATTTGCCGAAGAAGAATCCTATCGACGGTTCATTACTAAATATGGCTGGTACTCCAGTGAGTACTTTTATCAATGGTTAGAGAGTGTTGTCGCTGATCAGTGTGATGGCGATGGCCGGGCAACTTTTGCGGATTTCCAAGACCGGGGTTTCAGAGATCTATATATTATTGCAGCCAATATTTCCCGACAGCGGCCGGAAATATTTTCTACTACTCATACACCTGATGTTGCTGTAGCTGATGCCGTCCGTATGTCAATGTCAATTCCAATTTTCTTTGAGTCCCTGCGATTTGATGGTAAATCATTTGGCGATGGGGATTATTATGTAGACGGCGGTTTATTTGATAATTTCCCAATGCATATCTTTGACAGTCCTGATTTTTCTGGACGTACCTGGTCATTTCGAGACGGCATCAACTGGGAGACTTTAGGTTTATTTCTCTATCCTGACCGATATTTAAATCCCTCAGATCCAGAGATTCCTACTAATGTGTGGGAATACCTTATGTTGGCTTTCCGGAACCTGTATCAATCTTATGAGCTGACATATTACAAAACCAGTACAGTGGATCAACACCGGACTATTGAGATCAGTGACCGTGGCATTGCTACAACTGATTTTGATATTAGCCTTGAGGGGGAAAAATATAATCTACTCTACGAATCAGGAAAAGAAGCTGTTCGAAATTTCTTTTTAGATTCGGATTGAGCTATTCCTCTCTCGCTTGGTTTACTCCGGTCTTTTTTACCCAGCAGACTCCAAATCTCATTGTAAATGGATTTCGCGAATTTCTCCGATGCTCCCAGGAGAGTTATTCTTTTTTCTTCGTTCATTGCATAACCTTTTTACCCGATATCAGGCAGCTTCTAAGTCACTCTCCATCAGACCAAAAACATTGCCCTCTGTATCCTTTATATAAGCCATCCAACCCACACCTGGCACAGCCATCCTGGGGCGGATAACCTTTCCGCCGCGGGTTTTTACATTTGCCAGTGAGGCGTCCAGATCTTTGACATCAATAGTGTTTTCTACACCTGTGGTGGGATCTTCCCTGCGAGTCAGACCACCGTCTATCCCTGGTTTATCTTCTTCGCCTGTCATGATCAGCCAATATTCAATTGGCCCATCCCGTTTTTCTATCTGCCAATCGAACACCTTCTCGTAAAACTTGATGGCGCGTTTTGGATCATCAGCGGGAATCTCAAAATGTACTACGCGGGACATAAATACCTCCTATCAGATACAGATAAAGTTGGACTATTCTCAGTATAGCAGATGGCTTTTCACCCTTGGACACTCTATGGAATTATTTATAATCCTCCTTGACATTAACGTAACGTAAAGGTGTAGAATAGGACAGAAAGGGAAAAAACCGATGTATACCATTAAAGAATTAGCAGATCTGGCTGGAGTTACGACACGAACTTTGCGTTATTACGACCAAATGGGAATTTTGACCCCCGCAGAGCTCGGCTCCAATGGCTACAGGTATTATGATCATGAAAATTTGCTGCGCCTGCAGCAGGTATTATTTTTTCGGGAGCTAGATGTTCCGCTAAAAGAAATCCTTTATATATTGAGCCGCCCGGATTTTCAACTGCTGCCGACCCTGCAAGACCACCAGGAATCAATCCGGGAAAAAATGAATAGATATCAAGGACTTTTGGGGACGATACAAAAAACTATTAGCAGCTTAAACGGTGAGGAAAACATGGCAGAAAACGAATATTTTGAAGGTTTTGATGAAACCCAGTATGAAGAGGAAACTAGGGATCGATGGGGCCATACTCCCCAGTATAAAGAGTCACAGCGAAAATGGTCCAACTACAGCAAGGATCAAAAAGAAGAAATAAAAAAGGAAGGGGGTCAGATCATAGACCGGATGGTTACTGAAAATCCCGATGCCCGGCCGGATGACTCTGAAGTGCAAAAAGCAGTTGGGGACTATTACGACTATCTCAACCAGTATTTTTATACTTGCGAAGTGGAGTTTTTACGCGCGCTGGCGGACATGTGGGTTGAGGACCCCCGATTTGCGGTGAATTACGAACGGGTTCGCGAGGGCGGAGCTGCTTTCGTGAGGAAAGCTGTCAATATTTACTGCGACAGCCATCAGGAAAATATCTGACAGGAAATACCCAGCTAATCTGAATCAAAATCGGATGGACGGATCTCATTCCGTGACCAGTAATCCTCAAGCAGATCCATTAATGGGTTGGGGTAAATATCCTCCTGACTTTTGGGATCCTGACCAAAACGGTAGTTCATGGCATTCACTTCGTCGGTCCAAGGCTGCCAGTCCGGGTCCCACATCCAGATGGCATGGTTAAGTCCACGAGCTTCGAATAAGGTAAGCTGATCATCCAGGAAAACCTCTCCACCTGGTATCCAGCGCACGATGCCATATTCATTTACGGCCAGGGGAACTTGCCATTTCTCCTGGAATTGATCGATAATTCCCAGGTAGTTATCTAACCATTCCTTATTGAAATCATCTTTTTCCCCATCCCAATCGAGGTCGAATTGGTCTGGGTAGCCATATTTGGGATAGCGGCTTTCCTGATGTGTGTACTGGGTCTGTGGTTCATACTGGTGTACTAGATAGACAGTGCGTGGATCGCTGGTCGGCTCGAGATAAGGCAGCCATCTGACTGAGCTCCATCCCATCCCTCCAATCAGGATAGGTGTGTCAGGATCCACAACGCGGATAGCTGACGAAATACGGGGGTATAGTTGATTCCAATCAGCGCTGGAACCGTGGTACTCCCGAAAGAAGGCATCTGCTTCATAGATCTTTCGAATCCCGGCTGGATGTGGTTCACACATCAAGTCATATCCAACCACAATCGGATGCTCCCTATAGCGTTCGGCTGTATAGCGCCACATCTCAACCCAGGCTTCCTGGGCTGCTGTATCTTCCCAGACCCATTCCCGGAGCAGCTCAGGATCAAACCAATCTCCTGCGCCCTCGCTGTAGAAAGTAAAGTCGCTCCTGCCCGGGCCGGTACGAAAGGTAATCACAGCGAACATATCTGCTTTGTAGATCATGTCCAGAATATTATCCAGGTTATCCTGCAATTCCGAATCCAGGACGTAAGGAGGTAATTCGGTGAATAACCCGGGTCCCGAAATATTGACATAGTTGGCGCCCAGAGAGGCTAATAGATCAAAATCAGCCTGGGTATAGGGAGGCCCAACATGGGAAGATCCCAGGAATTCAGGACCATCAAGATCAGGCACTACAACTCTCTGCCAGATATTTGCGCCCCGAAGCTGGGTTTCACCCTGCCAGAGGGTTATCTTCTCCAATTGAGTTAGAACCAGAGCCTGGGTTCCTACATCGTCCGAGGTTTGTGTAGGTGAAATTTCTCGCGTTTGAGAGATTGGAAAATCATCTATATCGTCATTTTCCTCTCCCATACAGCTAGAAAGCGTAAAAAAAAGGATGGAAATTATGATTAAACCCGGGATGGAATGGCAGGATATAGTTTTCATTAATCTTCCTTCTTTGGGAGAATTATACTGTCATGAGGGTTTGGATACCCAATATTAGACTAATATTAATTGTGTTCTGATGGATATCCAAGCCCGTAGTGGATTGGTATAATGTTTCTGCTTCCTAAAATGAAGCAAGTTATTTAGTATACTGAACAGCATTGTGTGCCAGCTGTTTTCCCTTTGGCGCACTGGGTTTCTGCCCAACGGAGGTTTTTGTGGAGTCTGGATCAAATAATCGACAATCAATTGTATATATGCTGGTTTTTATCGGGATCATCATCCTGGTATTTTATGCTGTCCGCCAGCAATCTGTTACTACCGAGGATATAGCCATTGGTGAGGTTGCCCAGCAAATCATTGACGGCAGATTGAATCGCATTGTTGTTAATGAAGATGAACTGGATCTGATATACGCAGACGGCTCGGATGGTAAATCCCATAAAGAAGCGGATGCGACCTTTGTGGAACAACTGACGCAGTTAGGCGTTCCCGTAGAGAATCTTCGCCCTAATAATGTCATCATTCAAATTAAACCTCCCAGTGCCTGGTTTGGCGTTGTTAATATACTGGGTTATATTTTGCCCTTTATCATGATTGCTGGATTATTCTGGTTTGTTTTCCGGCAGGCACGGGGCGGAGGCTCCGCTGCGATGAATTTCGGCCAATCCAAGGCCAGGAAATTTACTGGCGATAACCCCACAGTGACCTTTGATGATGTCGCGGGAATCCCTGAAGCCAAGGAAGATCTCTTAGAGGTGGTTGAATTCTTGAGGGAACCTGAAAAATTCATGGCCCTCGGCGCTCGGATCCCTAAAGGTTTGTTGTTAATGGGTGCGCCCGGTACTGGAAAAACGCTGTTGGCCAAAGCCGTCTCCGGTGAAGCTGGTGTGCCTTTCTATTCGATTTCCGGGTCCGAATTTGTGGAAATGTTTGTAGGTGTCGGCGCCAGCCGCGTCCGGGACCTATTTGATAAGGCGAAGAATGACTCACCCTGTATCGTTTTTGTGGATGAAATTGACGCAGTCGGACGCCACCGAGGTGCAGGTTTGGGTGGAAGCCACGACGAACGCGAGCAGACTCTGAACCAGATCCTTGTGGAAATGGATGGTTTTGACACAGATACTAACGTGATTATCATTGCTGCTACCAACCGCCCGGATGTGCTCGACCCAGCGCTGCTGCGCCCGGGTCGATTTGACCGACGCGTGATTTTGGATCGTCCGGATATGGTCGGCCGTGAAGCAATCCTCGAAGTTCATGCCCGAGGTAAACCTCTAGCACCAGATGTGGACTTGAAAATCCTTGCCAAAGGCACTCCGGGTTTTGTGGGTGCTGATCTGGAAAATATGATCAATGAGGCCGCCATCCTGGCAGCCCGACGTGAAAAGAAAGCCATTGAACAGACCGACTTCCAAGAATCAATTGAACGTGTGATTGCCGGACCGGAACGCAAGAGCCGCTTGATCAGTGAGATTGAGAAACAGATCATTGCTTATCACGAGGCAGGTCATGCAATTACCGCTCGTTCACTTCCTGAGGCGGATACAGTACATAAGATATCTATCATCGCCCGCGGTCAAGCTGGCGGTTATACCCTGATCCTTCCTGATAATGATCGCACCCTGGTTTCCAAGAAAAAGATCCTGGCTGACATGGTGAGTTTACTGGGAGGACGAGCTGCAGAGGAAATCGTTTTCAGCGACATCACTTCTGGCGCTTCAAATGACCTGGAACGGGTGACGAAGTTGGCCCGCGAAATGGTTACCAGGCTGGGTATGAGTTCGGAACTAGGCCCGATGGTTTATGGAAAGAAAGATGAAATGGTCTTCCTTGGCAAGGAGTTTACCGAACAGCGAGATTACTCCGAATCCGTGGCAGAGGTGATCGATGCTGAAGTCAAAGAATTGGTCAGCGATGCTTATAAGCGTGCTAAGGATATCCTGCTGAAGCACCGCGATGTGTTGGACACCCTGGCAGAGAAACTGCTAGAGCAGGAAACCGTCGATGCCAAGGAACTGGAAAAGATATTCCCGGTCCCTGAAGCTAAAAACGGCGGTATGCCTGTAAAAAACAAGAAATAGCTCATAAAATATCAACAAAATTGGATACGGTTTCCTCATGGAAACCGTATCTTTTTTTAACTAATGAAGGATGCGGGAGCCTCGGCGAAATCGAGAAATTCTGATTATCGTGATATTTTAAGTAACGTATCAATTCTTTAGTATTCTGCACCCTAATTTTATATCTACAGTAAAATTGGCTTATGGACATTTCTCTCTGGAAAAAACATCTGGCACGCCTACCTTTAGGGGATATATACCTCTATCCGGAGGTGACCTCGACTAATTTGGTGGCGGAGGAGAAGATCCAGGCAGGCGCCCCTCCATTTTCATTGGTAGCCGCTGATTCCCAAACTGAAGGAAAAGGACGCCTAGGGCGGACCTGGATCACCCGGGCTGGCAAAGCCCTGGCGCTGAGCTGGATTCTCTATCCAGAACCGGGCCGTCTCCAGCCGGAGACATTGGGTATGGTGAGCGGACTTGCCCCGGTTGCGATTGCGGAAGTACTGAGAGAAAAATATACCCTGCCAGCAGAGATCAAATGGCCCAATGATGTGCTCGTGGAAGAAAAGAAAGCTGCTGGTGTGTTAGTGGACGTCCGTTGGAATGGATGCCAGGTAATGGATGTGGTCCTGGGGATCGGTGTGAATGTGACCCGGGATTCAGTTCCTCCCCCTGAGAAATTAAACTACCCGGCCATATCCCTCGAAGAGGCTGCTGGAAAGGAGATCTCCCGCCTGCTTTTGCTGATTCAAATCATGGAAAGCTTAATAAAATGGTATTCCAGGCTGGTTGAACCTTCTTTTGTCCAGGCCTGGGATTCAATGCTGGCATTTAAGGGTCAGCAGGTTAAATTAACCACAGAAAGAGGGGTGAGCGGACAGGGAAAAGTGGCTGGTATCAGTGATGATGGATCTTTGATCCTGATATCCGAGGCTGGACAGGAAACCGAATATCACTCTGGCGAGATCCAACTTCGGCTGGTTGACAGATCCTGAAAATAAGCTACACTAGGAAAAGGATTGTAATTCCAAGGGAGTATTCCTATGTCCTTAGATAATATCCGCAACGAGATCGAAGACGATTTTGATTTTTCCGAAGATGATGTATGGGGAGATCCTGTAGAAACACCCAAAAAGCAGTTCCTGGGAATGATCCCTGGACAACGTTTTGTGCTGGCCTTCTTATTATTCCTGACAGCGACCATTCTGGCAGCGTTTTGCCTGCTGGTAACTGGTAGGATATCACTGCCTTTCTAGTTTTCCTATCTATCGATAAAAAAAAGGTTTCCATTATGGAAACCTTTTTATTTTTAAGAAGTAAGCGTGATCCTTACTCAAGCTGAATGAGTTTAATCTCACTCGTAAATAATATCTAGTCGTATTGATCCAGGATCACGCATCCTATTTGAACTAGGATCCTGTTTCTTTTGGTGCGGCCTCTGGATTTTCCAATTCGGCGGACTTGATATCTTGTTCAGAAAAACGGGCGATAGCAACCACCACATCGTCTTCCCGCATTTGCATAATGGACACACCCCTGGCAACCCGGTTGTATTGGGAGATAGTTTCGGCTTTAGTGCGCATTACTGTGCCTTCCGCAGAGATAATGGTGATCTGGTCACCTTCGGGTTTTACAACCCGAGCTGCGGCGATGGTGCCAATGATACCCAGGGCTTTTTTATCTACTGTCAGTACACCCATAGTGGCCCGGCCGCGGCGGGGATATCCGTCCAGGGAGGTCCGTTTTCCAAACCCTTTTTCAGTGATCACCAACAGATCACCGCCTTTTTCGACGATATCCATGCCCACAACCTGGTCTTTTTCACGAAGCCGGATGCCGATCACGCCCATAGCTGGTCGATTCATGGGGCGGACCTCTTTTTCCTCGAAACGCAGGGCATAACCATTCCGCGTGACCACGATAAGATCATTCTTTCCACTTGTAAGTTGGACCCAACCCAGCCGATCATCCTCTTTCAGATTCATGGCGATCAAACCGGAAGGCCTGACCGATTCAAACTCTGAGAGATCCACTCGTTTGATCAACCCGTTCTGAGTCACTATGGTGCAGTATTTGGCTTCCTTGAAATCAGCTACAGGAACGATTGCAGTGATCTTCTCTTGAGGATCAATGTTCAGCACGTTCACGATCGGCAATCCCCGGCTGATCCGGCTGGCTTCCGGGATGCGGTAAGCCTTGGAAGAATAAACCTTGCCCCGATCTGAGAAGAATAACACTGTGTTTAGCGTTCGGGCAGGAATGAGGGCCATCACTTCATCCTCTTCTCGCATAGAATGGCCTTTTACGCCGATGCCGCCCCGTTTCTGGGAGCGGTATGCCCCTGCCATAACCCGCTTGATGTAACCTCTTTCTGTGATGCTGATTAGGATGCCCTGGTCCTGGACCAGGTCTTCTTCATCAATATCCTGTTCTGCGTCAGGCGCGATGTCTGTTCGGCGTTCATCACCATATTTTTCTACCAAGAATGCCAAATCATCTTTGATTTGAGTTAGCTGCTGTTTCTGACTGCGGAGCAAACTCTTGTATTTTTTAATCTTCTTCGCTAGTTCCTTATGTTCATCCTCAATTTTCAGACGCTCCAGGGCAGCCAATCTCTTCAACTGCATATCAAGTATGGCCTGGGCCTGGATCTCGGTCAGTTTAAACCGTTCTATCAAATCGGTTCGAGCGGTCTCAGTATCGGCCGAGCCGCGGATGGTTGCTATCACTTCATCGATGTCAGCCAGGGCAATTAACAATCCATCCAGGATATGAGCCCGGGCTTCGGCTTTTTTGAGTTCGAATTTTGTTCTGCGCTGGATGATATCCAGACGGTGATCGATATATAGGGTTAGGGCTTGCTTGAGAGAGAGCAGCACTGGCTCTTCATCAATCAATGCCAGCATTTGGGCCCCGAAAGTAGTTTGCAGTGCTGTATATTTATAGAGTTGGAAAAGAACCTTGCGGGGTTGGGCGGAGCGTTTCAGTTCAATTACGATGCTCATGCCTTCCCGGTCAGATTCATCTCGCAGGTCCGAAATTTCCTTGATCTTATTTTCACGAACCAGACTGGCAATGCGTTCGATCAAGGTAGTCTTTTTGAGCTGGTAGGGGATTTCAGTGATCACAATCCGGAAGCGGCCGGCCTGGTCCATTTCCTCTATATGAGCCCGACCACGCAGTATGATCCTTCCTCGGCCGGTTACATATGCCTGGCGAATACCTTCATCACCAATGATGGTGCCGCCAGTAGGGAAGTCTGGTCCAGGGACAAACTTGATCAGGTCTTCAATAGTGACTTTGTCGATCGTGTTGTAATTATCGATTAAGTGGTTGATTCCAGCCGCTAATTCGTTCAAGTTGTGGGGCGGGATATTGGTTGCCATACCGACTGCGATTCCAGCTGCCCCATTCAGAAGCAGGTTCGGAAGCCGGGCAGGCAGCGTGTTAGGCTCCTTGAGAGATCCGTCAAAATTGTCAATAAACTCGACAGTGTCCTTGTCAATATCTGCCATCATTTCTTCTGAGATGGAGGCCATTCGGGCTTCTGTATAACGCATGGCCGCAGGCGAGTCACCATCGATGGATCCAAAGTTTCCCTGACCGTCAACCAGTGGGTAGCGCATGGAGAAGGTCTGAGCCATACGAACCATGGAGTCGTAAACTGCGGTATCGCCGTGGGGGTGATATTTACCCAGCACTTCGCCGACGATACGAGCTGATTTTTTATAGGTACTGCTGGAGCGGATGCCCATATCATACATCGCGTAAAGGATTCTGCGATGAACGGGCTTTAACCCATCCTTGGCATCCGGAAGCGCCCTGGCAACGATCACGCTCATAGCGTAATCGAGGTAGGAAGAGCGCATTTCTTGATCAATATTGATCGATTCTACGGTACCAATATCCATAATTTGACCCTTGTTTTTTTGAAAACATATTAATGAAAATGAGTGTTGCTAGAAGAGAAGCAAACTCGCCTTAATTATACCACTCAGGGCCTCTGAGAACCCGTTCTGGACCCCTTGTGGAAGGTCTAAAAATGTGTCATTATTTATGCAAAAAACCCCGGATTTCCGGGGTTTTTTAGGGTTTTTATGTGGAAAATTAGAGTCCAGCCAGGTATTCGTTGATGGCTTGTGCGGCCACTCGTCCAGCGCCCATGGCTTTGATAACAGTTGCGGAGCCAGTAACGATATCGCCCCCAGCAAAAACGCCTTTTTTTGAGGTTTCTCCGGTCTCTTCATCAACCAGGAATGTGCCCCATTTACTGGTTTTTAGATCAGGGGTGGTCTCAGAGATGAACTTCCGGGGAGTGGTACCCAGGGCTACGATCACTGTGTCTGTTTCTACGGTGTGTTCAGATCCTTCGATAGGGATCGGACGCCTTCTACCGGAATCGTCCGGTTCTCCCAATTCCATTTTTACGCATTCTGTTGCTACAACTGCATTATTTTCTCCGCCGATGAAACGGATTGGATTGGTCAGCAGGTTGAAAATGATGCCTTCCTCTTCCGCATGATGGAGTTCTTCCGCACGGGCAGGCATTTGGTCCCGCGCCCGCCTGTAGATAATACTCACTTCCACGTCATCACCGCCTACCCGTTTTGCGGCTCGGGCGGCATCCATAGCCACATTCCCTGCCCCGATCACGGCCACCTTTTTACCTACTTTAATGGGAGTGACATACTCTTCCAGGTAGGCTTTCATGAGATTGACCCGGGTGAGAAATTCATTGGCTGATGAGATCCCGTTAAGGTTTTCGCCAGGTAGATTGAGGAACATCGGCAGCCCTGCGCCGGTCCCGATAAAGACCGCGTCAAAACCATCTTCATCCAGCAGGGCATCAATGGTCCTGGTTTTACCAATCAACATATTCAACTTGATCTCTGCACCCAATTTTCTAATGGTTTCGATTTCAGCAGCCACAATTGCCTTGGGCAAACGGAATTCTGGAATACCGTAAACCAGCACACCGCCCAGTTCGTGCAGAGCTTCGAAAATAGTTACTTGATGACCGGCCTGCAGTAACTCGTATGATACTGTGATCCCCGCCGGCCCAGAGCCAACCACGGCGACCTTTTTTCCGGTCGAGGAAGCGACTTTGGGAAGTTCCACAGCGCCCTGTTCTCGCTCATAATCCGCCACAAATCTTTCCAGCCTACCAATGGCAACCGGCTTATCGATTTTCGCAAGCACACACACCTGTTCACATTGTTCTTCCTGGGGGCAAACTCGTCCACAGACCGCCGGCAGCAGGTTGGTTTCCTTGATCTTTTGGGCCGCGGCGATAAAGTCGCCTTCCGTAATCAAGTGAATAAAACCGGTGATGTCAACGGATACCGGACAGCCATCCACGCAGGGTTGCTTGGGACACTGTAAACAGCGCTTGGCTTCGATTAGGGCCAGTTCAGCGGTAAAACCCAGCGCTACCTCATTGAAGTCCTTATTGCGGACATCAGGGGGGCGGACTGGCATTTCCTGGCGAGGTATACGTTCTGGTTTCTTCCGGGGAGGGCGGGTTCGTTTTTCTTCGGCCATTATGCTCTCTCCTCTTCTGCTTTGTCTATCAGAACATCCATCTGGCATTTCTGTTCATTGTCATAATAATGGTGTTTGGCGATCTGTTCGTCAAAATCTACCAGGTGAGCGTCAAATTCTGGTCCGTCTACACAGGCGAATTTCACTTCATCACCAACTGTTACCCGGCATCCGCCGCACATGCCGGTGCCGTCGATCATGATCGCGTTCAGGCTGGCGATGGTGTGGATCTTATAAGGCCGAGTCACTTCGGCGACCGCTTTCATCATCATGGTTGGTCCAATGGCAACTACCAGATCGATTTTCTTCTTTTCATCGATCAGGCCCTGCAGCACGGTAGTTCCAAATCCTTTGATCCCATAACTGCCGTCATCGGTGGTGATAATTAGCTCATCGCTGACTGCCCGCAATTCTTCTTCAAGAATGAGTAGTTCCTTGTTCCTGGCGCCGTTAATTGTGATGACTTTATTGCCGCTTTCTTTTAGTCCTTTGACGATGGGATACAAAACGGCAGTGCCAACACCACCTCCAACACAGACTACTGTACCGAACTTTTTCATATCGGTTGGCCTACCAAGGGGCCCCAAAACATCCAAGAAACCATCTCCAACTTCAAAACAGACTAGGCAGGTTGTGCTGAATCCTGCTTGTTGGATGATTAGGTCAATGGTGCCTTTTTCAGGATCTGAATCGACGATTGTCAATGGCACCCGCTCGCTGGTTTCATCAGCGCGGATGACTACAAACTGGCCGGGTTTTCTGGACCGGGCCACTTCGGGGGCTTCGACACTGAATCGGGTGATCTTTGGAGCGAGAATCTGTTTTTTCACAATTTTATACATAGGGCTACTCCTGAAATCCGTTCAGATTTGATTGATCTAATTTTGGCACACTATGATTATAACTTTTATCCCTATTTGTAAGTCATGATTTTTAGTGTAACTTGTCATGAATTGGTAGGAATCATTATCTGGATTTGAATACGAAAAATGGTCCCTTTGCAACCCGAAACGATTACCAAGCCAAGAATGTTTTCTGGGAGAGTGGTTCGACCAGGAAATCAGTTCCTGATATCATATAGAGAATTACCGGTAGGTATATAGATTGAGGAGACTAATGACCGTAGATTCAACTGATCAGCCTCGTATAACAGAGAAAGCCAAGTTCCAAAGACGATATTATCAGAGCTGGCCCAGTTTCTGGAGCGATCTGAAATTCCTTGTTTCAAATCGAGATCAGATCAAATCCGCCATGAATTCCCCAAAGCTGAATCCAGCTTTTCGGCAGCGATTGATGCTGGCAGTTACAGAAGTGAACCTCTGCCGCTACTGCAGGACGTTCCACGTTGGACAGGCCAAACAGGCGGGGATTCCCATTGAGGAAATTACTGTTTATCTCACGGGAACAATCCCGGATGAGGTTCCTAAAGAACAAAAATTGGCCGTTGGTTATGCCAGGCACTGGGCAGAAACAGACAACCACCCTGATCCAGACTATATCGACCAGGTCAAGGAAACATATGGAGAAGATGGTTTCCAGGCCATTAATATGGTGTTAAGGATGATCAGGATGGGAAATCTTCTGGGTAATACTTGGGACTATATCTTATTCAAGGTATCATTTGGAAAATTGGGCTTATGAACCTTTCAAACAGAGGGAAAATGGGTCTGAGATTATTACTTAAAATTAGCTTAGTTAAGGTGTAAAAAACCTCGACAGAATGTTCGAATCTCATTTCTTTTCAGCCGGTGAAGTCGTGGTATTATAAATTGATAGGAAAAAATGTAAATTTCCGTCAGTGCAGGTAAAATCCCTTTCAGAAGAGATGTGATAGGGGTTTTTGATGCTTGTCAATCATTTTCAAAAAGATACCTCAATTCTATCAATCCAATTTGAGGGTACGGAGAATAAATCATGCAGGAAAAATTAGATCAATTAAAATCAATCTTGGCGATTATTTCTGATTTGAACGGCGCAACAGCTCTATTGGGCTGGGATCAGCAATGTTATATGCCTCCGGGGGGAGTTGTTGGGCGTGGAAACCAGCTTGGTACCCTGAGCAGCCTGGCACATTCAAAATTCATCTCCGATGAAGTTGGATCACTCCTGGAAGAACTGAAACCCTACGCTGAAACTCTCGATCAGGAAAGTGATGACGCTTGTTTGATCGAAGTTACAGACCGTGATTATCAGAAATCTATCAATGTTCCCAGTGAATATGTAGCAGAATGGTCACGGGTGACTGCGGTTGCTCACGGTGCCTGGGAAGAAGCCCGGGCCAACGATGATTTCTCACATTTCCAGCCTCACCTTGAAAAGATCGTAGATATGAGGCGCCAATATGCTGATTTTTTCAAGCCTTATACCCATGTTTATGATCCGCTCCTGGATGATTTTGAGCCGGGAATGACTACTGCCGAAGTGCAGGAGATTTTTATCGGGATGCGACCCAAGCAAGTGGAATTGATCAAGGCAATTAGCGAAAAACCCCAGGTTGATGATAGCTTCCTGCATTTACATTACGAAGGCCAGCAGCAGTGGGAATTTGGAGAAGCGGCAATTACAAAATATGGATATGACTGGAATCGCGGCCGGCAAGATAAAGCCGCCCATCCTTTTACAACCAACTTCGGGTTAGGTGATGTTCGTATCACAACCCGGGTAGATGAGAACTTCCTCAATACTGCCCTGTTTGGCACCTTGCATGAAGCCGGCCACGCCATTTATGAACAAGGAGTTGCCGAAGAACTAGACCGCACACCCTTGGGCAGCGGTGCGTCCCTGGCAGTTCACGAATCCCAATCCCGGATGTATGAGAACCTATTGGGACGATCCTACGATTTCTGGGTCTATTTCTACCCTCAACTGCAGGATCGGTTTAAGACACAACTAGGGAACGTGGACCTCGATACTTTCTACAAAGGGATTAACAAAGTTGAACCGTCATTGGTTCGGGTTGAAGCCGATGAAGCTACCTATAACCTGCATATAATGCTCCGGCTGGAGCTGGAAATTGCATTGATGGAAGGCAAACTGAAGGTTGCTGATCTGCCAGAAGCCTGGAACGACCGCATGAAGGATTATCTTGGCGTTGTACCACCCAATGATGCTGACGGTGTGCTGCAAGATGTACATTGGTCTGCTGGTTACTTTGGATACTTCACAACCTATGCCCTTGGTAATCTGGTTTCTAATCAGCTGTGGGAGAAAATCAATCAGGATATTCCTGAACTATCATCTCAGATCCAGAATGGAAACTTTGCGGAATTATTGGCCTGGCTGCGAGAAAATGTTCACCGCCATGGCGCAAAATTCAAACCGCAGCACCTGGTGAAACGGATCGTCGGGTCAGAAATTGCCCCAGAAGCATACTTGAAATACCTGAACGATAAATTCGGAGCGATTTACGAGTTGTAAATGAAGTTCCTGATTATTGGTTGACAATCATTGAAGTCTTTAAGGAGAGGCTGTGGGACAGATCCTTTTTATAGATGACGATACTGATTCTCTGGCGATGTATGTCAGGGCAGTGTCACTTGCCAATCACCAGGCGGATATAGCCTCCAGCGTCAAGGAAGGCTGGGAACTGATCAGGGAAAAACCCTATGATCTGATTTTTGTGGACTTAAATATCCCGGGAGTATCTGGGTTTGAGCTGCTGAAGCAGGTAAAAAAGGATCGCAAGACAAAGAAAATACCAGTGATTGTGATATCTGCTATGCCTGAGGACAGCCAGGTAGAGGATGTATTAAAAGCCGGGGCCCAGCTTTTCCTTGAAAAACCGGTTGCCTTGGATGAACTCTATTCAGTCATTGATAAATATAAAGGGAAATAAACCCATTCTGTCTGATTTGGGCTCCAGACCTCCTGCATGTCAATCCGTCGATTCCTAATCTTACTCGTGTGTTTATCATTTATCATTGCAGGTTGTGATGTTTTATCCTGGAAACCTGCCCCGACTTTTATCCCCGAAGAACATATACCAACCTTGATCGAAATGACCGCCCAGGCTCTGGTCGACCAGGGGCTTGTTACCCCACCTACTCCAGATCCTGCGGCAATCACTCCCTCACTTACCATCACCAACATACCCACGATCATGCCCACACCTGGAGATACAGCAACACCGACACTGGATGTGATCATGGGTACCCCTGAACCATTGACTTTGCCAGATCCTCTTCCCCAAGCAGAGATCCAGATTATTAATCCTGGTAGGTTATCGAGGGTTATTTCCCCTTTCAAACTGCATGTCTACTTGGCCCTGCCCAAGAGCGAACAGGAAGAAAATTCCTCTATCATGATCTCTCTATACGGAGATAACGGTCGAATTCTGGAGAGAGAGGTTATCCCCTCCGAAGATGATGAAAGCGGAAATTCTCACCTGGTGACGGATTTTAGTTTTGATATACCGGGAGAAGCTGAAACAGCTCGATTGGAAGTCAGCGCTGTAGATCAATATAATCGAATATCTTCTCTGGACAGTACAGACGTGATCTTGTTATCAGATGGGACCCCGGAAATAAAATCGATCCTGGATCTTTACGCCAGTTTGATCATCCAGCAGCCGATTCCTAGTACTTTAATTCAAGGTGATGTCCTGATCGTCCAGGGTGTGACCCGTTTTGCACCTAATGATGAACTTTTAGTGGAATTGATCAATCGGGAAGGGAATCAAGTAGGATCAGCGCTGGTACCAGTGGCGGATGATGATCTAGGGAACGGTTTTCGCCCTTTTAGTGGGGAAATTCCCTATCAAGTAAGCTCCTCATCATGGATCCGGGTCCAGGTCATCGCTCGAGACGGAAAATTTTCCGGCATTCAGCATCTCATCAGTGTCGAAGTTTTGGTCAGTCCCTGATCATTTGGGAGATCTTTTTAGCTTAATTGGGATCGTATAACCTGATACAGCTGTTTTAGCTCTCTAGTTTTGAAAACCCCCAAACTTACAGTATATACAACAATCCCGATCAGTATTCCCCCCAGGGCCAGAAGCCAGACAGAATAATCTCCTGCCAGGGTGATCCAACCCAGGATGGCAGCTGTCATTAACCCTCCAGCGGCCAAGGATTTTCCCAGTCCGGATCCGATCTGTTTTCCATTCAATCCGTCAAGTCGTTTCCGCATAAAAAGGATTAGGCCTACCATTTCCAGCGCTGTGGCTAGAGTATTTGCCAACGCCAGTCCGCCATGCGGCATCCAGCCCTGACGTATGAACAAAGCGGAAAATATATAGCTGAATAAGACATTTAGGGACATTGCGGTAATGCCGATCATTACCGGCGTCTTAGTATCGTGAAGAGCATAGAAAGCCCGGGCCAGTATTTCCACCATGGCATGACCCACCAGACCGATACCGTAAAATAACAAAGCCCATGCCACTAATTTAGTTGAGTGGGTGTCAAACTCACCCCTCTGATAGAGCAAGGTGACAACCGGTATGCGTAGCGCTACCAACCCCAGGCTGGCGGGAATGGAAAGCAGTAATATTCCTCTTAATGTTGCCGATAGTGAGTTCCTCATCTCCCCCAGTTTGTTTTTCGCTACCTGGGTGGAAAATGTTGGCAGGGCGGCAGTGGCGATAGACTGGGCAATAGCTGCCAGAGGCATTAACATCAGGGTAAAAGCGATCTGAACGGCTGTTACGCTGCCTTCTGGCATACCTGAGGCCAGTCGAACGTTGATCCAGAAATTCAACTGCACCACAGCAACACCCAACACACGGGGTCCCATTAAGCGGGCGACTTCTCGAACATCAGGCGAGTCCAAGTTAAGTGATGGAGTATAAGAAGCTTTTTGTTTGAATAATAAAGGCAGTTGTAAAATGAGATGCAAAGCGGCCCCGACTAAAACTCCCCAGGCCAACCCGTAAATTCCCATACTGGGAGATAGAACTATGACACCAAAGATCATCCCGAGCTGGTACATAGCCGGGGTTAATGCCGGGATGAAGAATTTCTGGTGAGAGTTTAGAATGCCCATTACAAGGCCACTCAATCCAAACAGCACTGCCGATGGCAGCATTAGGCGTGTAAGAGCGATGGTTAAAGCTTCCTTGGCTGGGTCAGCTGCAAATCCTGGCGCGATCACATAACGCACAACCTGGGGGGCAAATATTGCTGCCAGGGCTGCCAATGCAGTGAGGATGATCAGGGTCAAATTGAATATTGATGAGGCCAGCTTCCAGGCTTTCTGGCGTTTTTCCTTTGCCAACAAGCTGGTGAACATGGGAATAAAGGCAGAACCGAGAGCCCCGCCGGCAACCAGGTTAAAGAGGGTTTCGGAGATCCGGTTTGCTGCATTAAAAGCTTCCATTGGCGCCGAGGTTCCAAAAGCTTTGGCAACCAGAATTTGGCGGATAAGACCGGCAATATTGCTGAGCACATATGCCGCTGTAACAAGGCTGGCTGCGCGGGCAATTTGGCTATTCGCTGAGGGTGGAGCAGGGGTTTCAGATTGGTTCTTCACAATCTTGGATTATATCATCACCCTTTCCCTTGTTCTTCCAGCTAACTGGCACCCTTCTTAGAAATTGTATATGCCCTTATGCTATAATCGCTCCAGAACTGGCAGAATTTGAGTATGCATTCAATAGTAATTAAGGTGAGCTAATGTTAAGTAAAATTGTCCGAATAGTGGGCGGAGATCCCCATCAGAAGATACTAGATGGCCTCGCAGTTGAAGTCGAGGCGATAAATGTCCTTGAAACAGAATATGAAAGATTAAGCGAAGAGGAACTCCAGGGCAAAACGAATTCATTTCGCGTCCGCCTGGCCAAGGGTGAAACTTTGGAAGATATCCTCCCTGACGCTTTTGCCACCATTCGGGAAACCAGCAAACGCATGATTGGACAGCGTCATTATGATGTCCAGATGATCGGTGGGATAACCATGCACCGCTGTTTTGTCGCAGAAATGCGCACCGGTGAAGGAAAAACACTCGGTGCCACATTACCACTCTATCTAAATGCTATCAACCTGTCTTTGGATTGGATCAAAAAAGCGCAAACAAAATGGGGAGAAAACCCTGATTCCTGGCAGTTCATCCCCCTGGATGGCTTGCCTGTTGGACGCGGCGCCCACTTGGTGACGGTAAATGACTACCTGGCCCGGCGTGATGCCCGTTGGATGTCACCGATCTATTATTTCCTTGGTCTAAGTGTCGGCGTCCTGCAAATGGCTGCCAGAACTGAACACGGGAAAAAAGCATTTCTTGTCAATCTTGAGAATAAATCCCCACAGGAAGATCGCAATCAACTGGATATGGTTCTGAGGAAAGAAGCATATAACGCGGATATCGTTTATGGAACCAATAACGAGTTTGGTTTTGATTACCTGCGCGATAATATGGCTATGATCTTGGATAGCAGGGTGCAGCGCGGCCATCATTATGCCATTATCGACGAAGTGGATAATGTGTTGATCGATGAAGCCCGGACACCGCTGATCATTTCAGGACCATCCCATGATGATCCGGAGTGGTACCGTCGGATGGCTACGGTTGTGAAGCGGCTTAAGCTTGAGGATTATGAGATCAGCATTCGCGATCGAAATATCACCTTAACACCCCTGGGCGAAATGCACGTGGAAGAATTATTAGGACAGCCTCTGGGAGACCCGGACAATCCGGAAGATATCACACAAGAACAGGCCCGGTTATTGGGTTACCTGGAACAGGCCCTGCGGGCTCAATTCATATTTAAGAAGAATAAGGATTACCTTGTTCAGGCTGGCAAAGTGGTGATTGTTGATGATTTCACCGGGCGATTGATGCCAGGCCGGCGCTGGTCTGATGGTTTACATCAGGCTGTAGAAGCTAAGGAAAACGTCAAAGTCCAGGGCGAAAATGTCACCTATGCCACAATCACTATCCAAAATTATTTCCGGATGTACGAAAAACTCTCCGGTATGACCGGTACGGCAGTGACCGAATCTGAAGAATTCAATGAGATTTACGGACTGGATCCGATTGCTATCCCAACTAACCTGGATTATGTGGCAGCCCAGGAAGAGACGTCCCTGGTAACCCTAAAGGGGAAAGAGACTGATAGCGGTTTTGAATATACCTATTATTCTGACAAAGATGATTCAGAGAAAAGCCCGCTATTTTGGAAAAGAAAGGATTATTCCGATCTGATCTATATCAGCGCGGAAGCCAAACTGCGGGCGATCACTGAAGAGATCCTGACTTTCCATGTGGTAGGCCGACCATTATTGGTGGGTACCACATCAGTCCAAAACTCCGAAACCTTGTCAAACCGGCTGGATGGGCCATCAATCCGAAACCTGGCTTTTACACTGATGATCCGGGAAAGCTGGATGAGGAAACATGACCGCTTCCCTGACGGCAGGCGGATTCCCGAACTGCAGCTGCTGAACGTTCCTCTTACCACTCTGAAATTAGGAAATCTCAGGAACATGATCAAGGAATTGGATCTGGATCTTGAGCTGAATGTCAATGATCCGGAAAATATGCAGCTGCTGCTGGATATTTTGGAACTGAATTCATCCCATGCTGATCGTCTGGCCCAGGTCCTGAAACGTGGAGTTGAGCATAATGTTCTGAACGCCCGAAAACATACAGAGGAAAGCCAATTGATTGCTGGCGCGGGTGCATTTGGAGCAGTGATGATCGCCACCAGCATGGCTGGCCGCGGTGTCGATATTAAATTGGGCGGTGAACTTGCTGAAGAGATCACGGTGGATGTGGTTCGGGTTCTAACCCGGGCAGGTTTTGAAGATCCCTTTGAGCTGTCTCTTCAGGAGCAGGAAAAACTGGTAAAGCAGCTGGATAAGGAAGATTACGGCATTTATGAAACAGAGATCAACTTCTTCCTGCAGCATATGCGGGATCAAGAACAGGTGAAGGTCTTGGGCGGTCTGCACGTGGTCGGTTCAGAGCGCCATGAAGCACGCCGGATCGATAATCAGCTGCGAGGCCGTGCGGCCCGCCAGGGAGATCCTGGGTCATCCCGTTTTTACCTTTCTATGGAAGATGATCTGATGGCCCGCTTTGGCGGTCAGCAAATGGAAGCTCTCATGACACGCCTTCAGGTTGATGAGTCAATGCCCATTGCAAATCCCCTGGTGGATAGGGTTGTAGAGCAATCGCAGAACCGTGTGGAAGGGGCGAACTTTGATGTCCGTAAACATTTGCTTGAATATGATGATGTGTTAAATACTCAGCGTGAGAAGATCTACGGACAACGGGACCTGGTTTTCCAGAAGCCAGATCTTTCGGAAGATATCCTGGAGATGCTTAACACAGAAGTCCAAAAGCGAGTGGAAAATACAGTCTGGGAAGTGGAAAACGATGAGGATCAAGAAAGCGCCTGGCGCTTATTAGCCTGGCTGTCTCAAACACAGCCGAATTTAGCATTCCAGCACCAGCAGGTGCCTTCCTATACGATACGCCTGCTATTAAATAGGATCCACGAAGAGGCTCCGGGTTTAAAGAAAGACGCGGTTGTACCCGTTTTGGTTGATTTGGGTAAAAATACCCTGGAAGCTGAAGAAAAGTATATGCTAGGAGCTGTGGATCGGATCCTGGCAGACCGCCAATTCCGCTATCAGGATCAGCTGGATAGCCGGATGGAAACCTTGGATACATTCCTGGAAGGTTTGACTCTGGGAAGTGAAGAGCCGTTGAATTCCCAGGCAGTATTCAATGAAATGCGGGAGCTGATCAGAACACGGTTTGAACTTACCCAAAATGAGATCAAAGAATTAATTGAAGGCCCGAGTATAGAACTAGAAGAGAAACTTAGGGACCAGGTTGAATCCCAATTGAAAGATCTGGAAATTAAGCGCCTGATAGGAGGAGTGGAACGATTATTGGGGGCACCCCTGGAAGGAGAGCAGATCCAAGCGGAAGGTTCAAGTTGGGAATCTGTAACAGAATGGATCTTCAAAAAGATCGAGGAACAATTCGCGAATCGGCACAAGGCTTATTTTGATGATCTTGAGGATTCCCATATCACTAAGAGCATTGAAGCCGGACTTAAAGAGGTCCAAACTGCAGAAATTACAGATTCAATTCTAGTGAAGATCCTTGGATTAATGGCAGAAGGAAGAAAAGCGGCTTTTGATAAAAAGAGTCATAAACGCATTTGGCTGCGAACTCAACGATTGAGGTACACTTTTTACGCAGCGGGACTTCTAATGGGGATGGATCAGGAATCCGCCCAAAGTGATATTTTGGACCATCTCATGAATGCCCGGCTAATCGTTCAGGAAGCCTGGGGTTTGAATGAGATTACTCGCTTAAAGGAAGTTCAACTTTCCCAACTGGAAGAGAAACTCAGAGAGATCATTCAGGAAGAGATAGGAGAGGATGTTTATAATAAACACTCCCATCAAAGCCTGGAAACACTCCCGGAAGACATCAAAGGAAAGGTTCAAGATCTGTTTGGTCGCTCCGTTGTAAGCAATATCTCCCGGGATCTGTTCTTGCGAGTGATATCTGAGTTGTGGGTGGAATATCTGACGCAAATGGAGGCCCTGCGGGTGGCAATTGGCCTGGAAGCTTATGCTCAGAGAGATCCGTTGGTTCAGTATAAAACCCGTGGATTCGAAATGTTCCAGAACTTGATGGAAGATATGAGGGTTGGTGTGGTCAATCGGATCTTTACCTTCCAACCCCGCAACCTGGATCGGATCCAGGCTGGTTTTGAAGATTCACCTTCAGTACTAAAAGCTGACTGATCATTCAATAACCTCGTAAGTAATACACAGACCAGACCGCTCCTACATGAGTGGTCTGGTTTCTTTTTAGCAGTGATTTTCAGGTACAATAAATGAAATCGATCTCTGGCACACGAATAAGATGACAATGGCTGAAACTCAGGTTCCTGAAGTAGCTGATTTTTATAAGAATTTGCCCAAGGTGGAGCTGCACCGCCATTTGGAAGGTTCTTTGCGCGTTAAAACCATGATGGAAATCGTCCGCGCTCATGAGATGGATGTCAAGAATACCGGCTATTTGCGCCCGTTGGTCCAGGTAGATCATGAGGATCCCTACACATTTGAGAATTTCCTGGCCAAGTTTGGTACCCTGCGTCTTTTTTATAAGTCCCCTGATATCATCAAACGCATTACCTGGGAAGCAGTGGAAGACGCTGCTCTGGACAATATTCGCTACCTGGAACTACGCTTCACACCTGTTGCTCTCAGCAGAGCAGAAGGTTTCCCCATGACCCAGGTTGTGGATTGGGTCATTGAGAGTGTTCAGGAAGCTTCAGCTCACTTTGATATCCTGGTTCGGCTGCTGATCAGCATGAACCGTCATGAAAGCGTAGCTCAGGCTCAGAAAGCGATCGAGATCGCCCTGGATAAAAAAGAGCAAGGGATTGTTGGTGTTGATCTGGCCGGCAATGAAGCGGAATTTTCAGGAGAACCTTTCCAGGATTTGTTTAAGGCTGCCCGAAAAAATGGATTGAAGGTGACCATTCATGCTGGGGAGTGGGGTGGAGCGGAAAATGTTAAACAGGCCATCGAGGTGCTGGGCGCAGAACGGATCGGTCATGGAATCCGGGTTTTAGAGGATCCCTATACCGTGGCCCTGGCCCGTGAGAGAGGAACGTTGTTCGAGGTTTGTGTGACCAGCAACCTCCACTCCGGTGTGGTCGAAAATGTCACGGATCATCCTATCAGGAAAATGATCCAGGAAGGTTTAAACGTCACTATCAACACCGATGACCCCAGCATATCCAAGATCAATCTGTCCAGTGAATATCAAACAGTAAACCAAGTGTTGGGGATTCCTATAAAGGTAGTCGGTGAGCGGGTAACTGCTGCCGCCCAGGGAGCGTTCTTGCCCGCTGATCTGCGCACCAAGTTGGGATCAGTTATATCAAGCGAATTCACCGAGATGATCAATAAGCGGGATTGATCTTATTCCCGACTCTCTTCCCATTCTCTTACAGACTCATCTATGATCTGCCGCACTTCCGGATCTGGGATTTCTTCCACATCGTTATAGGAGTTCAAACCTACCCAGAAACGAATTTCCTTGTTGTGATTTTCCATCAGGTGGATACCCTTGCCTGCCAAGGGAGATCCATGTAGCTTCTTCTGGAGGATGTCATTTACCTCATCTACCACGCTAAGCATTTTGACCTCTGGTTCCCCTTCTTCCTCGGCTTCGAGATCCGGGGGTACAAGAGCATCTTCAACGGGGGATTGAGGTTGAATTGGGGTCTGAGGCTCAGGCGTTGAACTAGCCTCTTCCTGGACTGTAATGATGTTTAAGACTTCCTGGGGTAATTTATCTTTGTCTACATAGGTACCGTTAAGATCATAAACTGGCGGCTTGCCTTCTTCTTTCCAGACTTGCATCACAAGACGTGAATTTGGACTGGGCTTCTTGATTTGGGGAGCAGACTCAATAGTCCCCGCCAGGGTCTTTTCGCCTGACCCCGGAAGCATTTCCTCCGATTCGGTATCATCTTTTTGGAAGAGTTTGTTTAGCACGGGCGAATTCATGGATAACAGGAATAGTCCCAAGAAAAATCCAATCGCCAGTGCGAAAATCACAATGAAGACAAGCAGGGCTGTTTGCATAGGAACTCCTTCTCACTCAGGAAGCGGTTGGCAGGTGGGGCAGAAATAGGTACTGCGCTGCGCAATTTTAATCCGTTTAATGGGAGTTTTACAACGTTTACACGGTTTCCCTTCTAAATTATACACCGAGAGATATTTCTGGTAATCCCCTCCCTGGTACATCCAATCAATGCTAGATCCTTGATTCTGAATGCCTTCTTGGAGGACCTCCCGGATACAGACCCAAAGTCGATGGGCTTCAGTGGAATTAATGGTATCAGTTTTCCTGGCCGGGTGCAGTTTTGCGCGGTAAAGGGCTTCATCGGTATAGATATTTCCCATACCGGCTATCATTTCCTGGTCCAGGAGAAAAGATTTCAGCTGCCGGCTGCGGTTTTGGAGGATTTGATGGAAAAGTTCGGGTGTGAAATTATCTGCCAGCGGTTCGGGTCCAAGGTTCCCGATCACCTGGTTGGGGTCTTCAACAAGCCAAACGCGCCCGAATTTTCGGATGTTATTAAATGCAAAGCGGTATTTATCTGTAAAATTCAGGATCACCCGGTAGTGTTTTCCAATGGGGTTGGTTTTTTCTTCGACAATCAACTCACCGCTCATGCGCAAATGGATGATCAATGTGTCCCGGGAGAGTTGGATGAGCAGGTTCTTGCCGCGCCGACCGATTCCAGTGACAAACTGCCCTTGGATGCGGTCCTTAAATTCACCCGGCTTTGGAGAAGCGAGGGTCTTGTCCCAAAGCAGTTCAGCATCCTTGATCTGTTTGCCAAGGATAGATGGTGATCCAGATTCTCCCTGAAGAAGATATCTGCGGAAGGTTTCGACCTCTGGTAATTCTGGCATAGGGATTATTCGTCGAACATCTCGCCGACGCTGCGTCCCTCATGGGCTCTGCGAATAACCTCACCCAAAAGGGGAGAGATATCGAGGATATCCACTTTGCGCTTCTTCCTGAGGGTTTTTATGCTTTCAGACGCTACAGGGACGGTGTTGGTTGTGATTAGATGAGTAATGGGAGACGCGGCCAGTTTCTCGATAGCCGGACCAGAGAATACTGGATGCACAAATACAGAGAATATTTCCCGGGCGCCATTCTGTTGAGCCACCATGGCTGCTTCAGCCATCGAGCCCCCTGTATCCACTTCATCATCCACAATGATGACATCCCGGTCGGAAGTATCGCCGATCAGGGATAAAGCCTGCGCGGCATTGGTCTTCGTCTGGCGCCGTTTTTCAATGAAGGCAATCGGCACATCTAGCTCGGCAGCAAGGTTGCGGCCCTTTTTAGCGAAACCAAGATCGACCGTGAGGACTACCGGGTCCTTCATGGTGGGCAATAATTGGAACAGGCGGTCTTTCAGCAGGTGGTATGCGGTTAGAACGTCTCCAGGTATAGAGAAGAAGCCCTGAATTTGGCCGGCGTGCATATCCATGGTCATATAGCGGTCCGCCCCGGCAATTTCGATCATATCAGCGATCAAACGGGCTGTGATCGGCACCCTTGGCTTATCTTTTTTATCTGACCGGGTATAGCTCAGATAAGGGATCACCGCTGTCACCCTGCCGGCAGAATCCAGTCGCAGTGTTTGCAGGGAGATTAACAGCTCCATCAAATTGCGGTGGACTGGCCTCGAGGTGTTCTGCACCAGGTAGACATCCTGCCCCCGGACACTATTATGCAGCCTGACCCAGATATTCTCATTGGGAAAGGCGATGATATCCTGTCCGCTGATTGGGACGTTTAGATAATCAGCTATGCCTTGGGCCACTTCGGGAATTGCCGTTCCGGCAAAGAGTTTGATATCACCATACATGCCATGAGTCAGGGAGTTTTTTTGTGCCATAAGGGATTCCTTTATTGGTGATCCTGCCATTCAGGTTTTAGCATACTCATAATCATAACATCCATATATTTTCCATCTAGGTATTGGGCCTGACGGAACTTTCCTTCATTGGTAAAACCAGCTTTTTCGTAAGATCGAATCGCCCTGGTGTTGTTTTCAAAGACTCGCAGCCAGAGCCTGTGCAGGTTGAGGTTATCAAAGCCGTGTTTGAGGATCAAACGGATGGCTTTAGTCCCGAATCCTTGGTTCCAGTATCCTTTTTCACCAATGTGGATCCCAATTTCAGCATACCGGTTTTGCCAATCTATGCCAAATAAACCGCAGTTGCCTACAAAGATCCATTCGTCTACCTGGGGATCGGGTTGGATCTCTATCGCCAGAGGCTTTTCATATTGTGGTTTTTTTAATAATTCCTCAAACCAATTCTCTTCTTCAGCCAGAGACAGAGGCATGATCATAGATAAACCCTGCCTAACCTCGGGGTCATTTAGCCATTTGACGAAATATTGTAAGTCATCTTTTTCAATTGCCCGAAAGCGAATTTGTTTGCCGATGATCATAATCCTGCTCCTAGGATCAACTCTTCAACTGCCCGCCAGGGAGAGAGCTCCCTTTTGATGACTTTGGCAAGGGCAGCTTGGTAGATATCTAGAGAGATACTCTTTTCCCAGCGAGAACGCAGCGCTGTTCCCAGCAAGGTTTCTAGTTGGTTCTTCAAACGCTTTTCCTCTCTTACCTGCCAGATTCCGCTGGATTTCAGATAATCATAATGTGCTGTAAGACTATTCACCAGGTCTGGGATCCCTTCCCCGGATGTAGCAACTGTGGGTAATACATGTGGGATCCAGCCATCTTCGGCTTGTTCCTCTTCGGTATCTAGCTCCATAAGTTGGCCGTGGTGATTAACTTGATCCCCGTCTGGATGAGCAAGAGAAAACATATTCCTGAGGCCGCGGAGGGTATTCTCTGCGTCTGGTTTATCGGATTTATTTACTACAAGGATATCGGCGATTTCTAGGATGCCAGCCTTGATGGTCTGGATTTCATCCCCCAATCCTGGCGCTTCGATGACAATGGTTGAGTGTGCCAACTTGGCGATATTAACTTCGGCTTGTCCTGCGCCAACAGTTTCAATTATTACGATCTCAAAACCTGCGGCGTCAAAGACCTGCACAAGTCCCGCAGTTGCAGCTGCCAGGCCGCCCAGGGAACCGCGGGAAGCCATAGAGCGGATAAAAATACCAGGATCACCTGCAAGATCCTGCATACGAACCCGGTCGCCCAGAAGAGCACCTCCGCTGAAAGGGCTGGTGGGATCCACGGCCACGATGGCCACCCGGGGAGGAGCGTTGCCTTCTACAGATTGGCGATATGTCAGAGCGAGCTGATTGACCAGGGTTGATTTTCCCGTACCTGGCGCGCCTGTTACTCCAATCAGGTGGGCATTTCCGGTATGGGGGAAGAGCGCTTCCAGGATCTCTAATCCTTCAGCTGTATTATTTTCGACCTGGGTCAGGGCGCGGGTCAAAGCCAGCCGCTCCCCGTTCAGGATCGCTTGCGCGTGAGTTACTGGCATGCCTTTTGGATGTCTTCAATGATAGTCTGGGTTGAGGTGCCGGGACCGTATATTCCATTCACGCCCAGCTTAGTAAGTTCGGGTTTGTCTTCATCTGGGATTATGCCGCCCAGGAAGAGCCTGACATCGTCAAGTCCTTCTTCTTCGAGTAATTTAAGTATTTTGGGGACCAGGGTCATATGCGCCCCGGATAGGATGGACAAACCGACCACGTGGACATCTTCCTGGAGGGCGGCCTCGGTGATCATTTCCGGGGTTTGGCGTAAACCCGTGTAGATCACTTCCATACCGGCATCTCGTAGAGCTCGGGCGACGACTTTAGCCCCTCTATCGTGGCCGTCCAAACCGGCTTTTGCAATTAATACTCTGATCTTGCTTTGAGAGTTTCCCATACTGCCTCCAGAGTACATATGTCCTGAAAAAAATTATACCCCAAAGGATGGGGAGAGCCTCATTCGAGATCGATCAGCAAACTCACCGGGCAATGATCCGAGCCCATGACCTGGTCGTGAATGATCACATCTTCCACCTGATCAACCAGCCCTTCCGAGATCAGGAAATAATCCAGGCGCCAGCCTACGTTCCGCTCCCGCGCGCCGCCCCGATAGGTCCACCAGGAGTACTGCTCTTTTTCGGGGTATAGATTGCGGAAGATATCCACAAATCCATGATCGAGGAAGATGTCTATCCATTCCCGTTCTTCCGGGAGGAATCCGGTATTGCCTTCGTTGGCTTTGGGATTTTTTAGATCTATGTATTGATGGCAGGTATTAAAATCACCACCGATGATAATCTTCTCACCTTTGGCGTGGAGTTCATCGCAGATTTCCAGCAGTTCCTGGTAAAAATCTAGCTTATATCCGACTCGGCTCAAATCGCGTCCGCCATTGGGGAAATAGATATTGAAGACTCGTGCCCCTGGCACCAGGGTTTGAATAACCCGGCCTTCAGTGTCAAAGCGGGAGATTCCCAGGCCGATTTTCGTCGCGGCTGGTTCGGTTTTTGCGAAAGTGGCAACCCCGCTGTAGCCAGCTTTTTCGGCAGGATTCCAAACCGGATTCTTTTTTTCGAGGGTTTCCCGCTGCCCGGTAGTGAGTTGATCCGGACGGGCCCGAACTTCCTGCAGGCAAAGCAGGTCAGGGTCGTATTCCTCCCACCAGGTATCGGCTTTATTTTTAAATGCGGCTCGTAATCCGTTGACGTTCCAGGTTGTTATTGTAAGCATCTTCTGATTGTAACTTAAAACGCGAACGATACGGTTTCCTCTGAGGAAACTGTATCGTATTTTTTCTATTAGGTAAGATTTCTAACAAGAAATCCATCTTATATATGTGAAACAAAAGTTATCTCTCATTCTGTTTCTCTCCTCCTGAGTGACGGAGTGTGGGCAGATCGGCTCACACGCCGCTGCTTTTCCTGAACCGGAGCTGTACCGATTACAGCCGGGGGAATTGGTGCTGGCAGCATCTGAGGGAGATATACCGTCCATCCAAACGGAAGATAGCTATTTCGTGCAGGTTGAGAAGGCGGATCTGGAAGACACAGACCTGGTTGTTGGTCTCCTTATTGGTGTATCCAGGGCTTATCCAGTCCGTCTTCTCAGTTTGCATGAGGTTGTCAATGACCGAGTTGGAGACCGAGCTATTGCTGTTACCTGGTGTCCGCTATGTTATTCAGCAGTGGTTTTTGACCGGGTTGTAGATGGAGAAGAACTATCTTTTCGCGCTTCTGGTTATCTGCTGCATGATAATTTGGTTCTGATAGACCACCCGACTGATACACTCTGGAGCCAGCTTTTGGGACAGGGGATCAAAGGGGCACGGAGGGGCTCAATATGGTCCCGTCCACTGTCACAACCTGGGGGATTTGGCGTGAGATTTATCTGGATACCAGGATTTTGTCAGCTGAGAATCTGGGATATGATGGAGATCTCCCAGATCCATATGCAGGATACTTTAGTAGCGGAGCCGCAGGATTAAGTGGCGCTGGGCAGATTGATTCACGGCTACCGGCAAAGGAACTCGTGATTGGCGTGGTTCTGGGGGAAAACATTAAGGCCTATTCATTGGATAGAATCCTGAAAGAGCAGATAATTATTGACCAAATTGGTGATTTTACCCTCAGTATTGTCTGGGATGAAACACATGGTGTTGGAAGAGTGTTCCTGGGGAATATCACTAGAGACCTGCTGGAAAATGGGATGATTGATTTTGAACCCTTGACCCCGATTCCAGCTCAACTGGTATACTGGTTTGCCTGGACTGGTTTTTATCCAGAGTCCAAGCTTTATTAATCCGGTTGATTGCCTCAATCTAATAAATCTTCAGGATCTCACACAATATTGGTTCTGGCAGATTGAATGTCAACTGGTTAGAGTTTTTACTTAGGGGAAAATCATTGCGTACGGATATGGCTAGAATGAATAATTCAGAAAGAATCCAAAAATCCTCCAAAAAGCGTGTACTGAAGATCCCTCGGGTGTCAAATTTTCGGGATATGGGCGGTTACTTAACCGGGGATGGACGAACTGTGAAATGGGGGCAGCTTTATCGATCTGGCCATCTGGCTGACCTAACGCCGCGAGGATTGGACCTACTCACTAATCTTGATTTATCTACCACCATTGATTTTAGGTCCACCTATGAAGCCCAACGTCATCCAGATCGGGTTCCTTCAGATGTGAGGACAATTCATTTGCCTGTTATGGATCAAGCCAATCGGGAGATGTCGCAGGAGATCCGGGAAAGAATAAAAAACAATCATATGGAAGGATTTTCCCCAGAGCATTTGATCATTAAAGCCTATCGACAATTTCCAACCGAGTTCACTCCGGCTTTCAAAACGTTCATTCATGCTGTGCTTGATGCTAAGGGCAAGCCTGTTCTGTGGCATTGTACTGCAGGGAAGGACAGGACCGGTTATGCGACCGCAATTCTGTTTCAAATCTTGGGTGTTGATCAAGAAACCATCTATCGGGATTATTTACTCAGCAATCAATATGTCAAGCGATTGAATAAAAAGACGTTAACCGCAATTTTTGTCAGGGGTTTTAAAGCTTACAGAATGATCAAACCGTTAATGGGGGTCCAATTAGATTGGCTGAAAGCTGCTTTTGATACTCTTGATGAAGAATGGGGGAGTTTTGAATCCTACGTCAGCGATGGGTTGAGTCTCAGCCCTTCTGATGTGAGGCAATTGCAGGATGACATATTGGAATAGCGTTCTTAGATCAAATAGCTAATGTTACAATAATTCCCTGGATGTTAATATTCAGGGATTATTTATGTCCAACCCCCTTGTGATTTCCCAACAAACAGCTCGGCGCACTCTTTTAACCTGCCAGGGTTTATACCCGCCCCGGTCCTGGTCTGGCAAAAGGGGTGTTAAATCCTTCCTTAAGAAGGTGCGCTCGATCCAGTTCGATCCCATTAACGTTGTGGGGCGTAACCCGGATCTGGTTTTACAGTCCAGGGTAAAGGATTTTCGTCCTAAATTGCTGGATGAGCTCCTGTACAATGACCGCTACATGGTGGATAACTGGGACAAGATGGCCAGCCTCAGCTTGGTTGAGGATTGGCCCTATTTTTCTCACTATCGCTCCCGGATGGAAGAGATCTTTGGCGTGCCTTCGGAAGTGGTGATGAGTTTAGCTCCCATTGTGCTGGGTCAGATCCAACAGGAAGGACCGCAGTGTTCCCTGGATTATCATCTTGAAGAAAAAACCGATTGGTCCTGGGGGCCCACCCGGGTCACCCGGGCCAGCCTGGAAGGGTTATTTAAGATTGGTAAGCTGGGTGTGCACCACCGGGTCAACAACCGGCGGTACTTTGATTTGATCGAAAACTTGCTCCCGTCTGAGGTTCATAATGCCGCTGATCCCAACCAGACCCTGGAAGAATACCAGCGCTGGCATGTCTTGCGCCGGATCAGTGCTCTGGGGTTGGCCCATTCCAATGCCGGGGAACAATGGGGTGGGATGATTGACGTGAAATCACCCCTGCGGCAGCAGATCCTTCAGGAGCTGGTTGAAAATGGGGATTTGGTGAAGATTGAAGTGGAAGAACTGCCAGGAGATTTCTTCTATCTGCTTCAGGAGGATAAAAAGCTGGTCAATCGGTCTAAGAAGGGTGATCCAGTTCGGGAAGCGGCTTTAATCGCCCCCCTGGATAACCTGCTCTGGGACCGGAAGAACATCAACCGTATCTTTGGTTTCAGATATATGTGGGAAGTCTATAAACCCAAAGAGAAGCGGGAATATGGCTATTATGTACTTCCGGTGCTGTACGGGGATAGATTTGTAGCCCGTTTGGATCCTGGATTTGATAAAAAAACGAGGATACTAACGATCAATAACTGGTGGTGGGAGGATGAAGTTAATCCAGATGGGCAGATGGTTGAAGCGCTTAAACGCTGCCTGGGGGATTTTATGGTTTATCTGGATGCTGAAGAGCTGAAATTTTCAAAGACTCTGCTGAAGAAAGGAAATTTGGATTGGTTGATGGAATTATAGCGATATGTGAGAAAGGCAAATCTCTGAGCGGATGGCCTAAGTGAAGACGAAGGGCCGCAGTCGAAGAGCATCTCGACTGCATTCAGTCTTGAGGACTTCATTCCGCTCGATGATTTGATTTTTTTGCTCAGACGCCCATCTCCGGGCGTCTTTTTATTTCAGGGATATCTCAACCATACTAGAAAATAAGTATCAGTCAATAGTTTTGTCAGCAATCATCCTTGGGATGGTGTGCTTGCAGGAGAACTTTGTTATACTCTTTTTAAGGATTGGAAAAGGAGTATAAGATGATTACAAAAGAAAGAGCGCTTGAAATCCTTCACGAAAATATCAAAAATACAAATCTTCGAAAGCACCATTATGGTGTAGCGGCAGCCATGAAGAGACTGGCTCAGGAATTAGAGGGGGATCCGGCTGTTTGGGAAATTGTGGGATTGCTGCATGACGCTGACTATGAAAGAACCAAGGACCAAATGGATCAGCATACTATCCTGTTGGCTGAGATCCTAGAAGATGAGGATCTAGACGCTGAGATCATCCGTTGTATACAATCCCATGCTTCTGAATATTCTGGAGTCAAACCATCCTCTGCAATGGACTATGCTTTGCTGAGCTGTGATGACCTGACCGGTTTGATAGTGGCGGTGGCCTTGGTCCATCCCGAAAAGCTCGCTGGAGTGACAGTGAAATCAGTCCTAAAAAAACTTAGGACGAAGTCTTTTGCGGCCAGCGTCAATCGAGAGAAGATAGCTCTCTGCAAAGAAAATCTGGGGATGAATTTGGACGTATTTATTCTGTTAGTGATCCAGGCTATGCAGGCAGAGTCCGATCTATTGGGATTATGAGTGGACTTTTAATTTATATGCAGCTCGCAGATCTTGTTGAAATGGTAACCGTAGATCGTCATGGTTACTGCTTTGGCAAACATAGAGGGACGCGTTTTCAGTGTCCAAAATAACAAATCCCAGTAATGCCGGCGGTCGCGGTTAAAAATTCCTAAATGGTAAATGGATCGGAAAAACGCCAGGAATTTTTGCCATGTGAAGGGGGTTTTTATTTTCGGCGGTTGATATTCTTCCAGGAAGGTTTTCACACGTTGATAAAACTGAGTTGGTGAGTAAATTTGCGCCATCAAATGCTGGTACCCTGATCTCAATTTATCAATCCCCATCTGTGGAATGATATTTGTACTGCCATCTACATTATCTCCGGACATATCACCCAATAATCTGTTTTCTTTTTTTAGTCGTTCATAGAGTTTCGTTCCTGGAGGAGCCTGGAGCAAACCTACCATTGCAGTGACAATCCCACTTTTTTGTATAAAATCGATTTGCCGTTGGAAAATTGTCTGGGTATCTGAATCAAAACCGACAATAAATCCGCCTTGTACTTCCAAACCAGAGCGTTGAAGATGTTTTACATCCTTGACGAGATCACGGTTGACATTCTGGCTTTTATTGCATTCTTCCAGCCCCAGGTTGTCAGGGGTTTCGATGCCAATGAAGACCTTGTTGAAGCCAGCTTTAACCATTAATCGAATCAGCTCGTTGTCATCCGCCAGATCAATTGAAGCTTCGGTATTAAAGGAAAAACCTGTTTTTCCTTTGCGCCAGCGTGCCAGGGCTGGTAGTAGTTCTTCCTTTAGATAGCGACGATTTCCGATGAAATTATCATCCACAAAAAAGATAGAACTTCGCCATCCGAGATTATAAAGGCCATCAAGCTCGACCAGGATCTGTTCAGCACTTTTGGTTCGCGGTTTATGTCCTAATAATGCAGTCACATTGCAGAAATCACAATTAAAGGGACAGCCGCGAGAAAATTGCAAAGGCATGGAGTCATATTGATTGAGATTTAACAAAGACCAGCGGGGCGGAGGTGTAATTCGAATATCGGGATACTTATCAGTTGTGTAGATCCGGCGAGTTTGGTTCCGGTCAAAGTCGGCAAGGAATTCGGGCAGCGTGATCTCGGCCTCATTAAGCACTAAGTGATCCACATCACTAAATTGATCAGGTTCCATGGTGAATAAGGGGCCTCCAGCTACAATTGGGATCCCTGCTTTCTTACATCGCTCAAGCACCCGTTTGGCCGAATCCCTTTGCACTGTCATGGCGCTGATAAATACCATGTCAGCCCATTCCAGGTCTTTATTTGATAAAGATCTGACATTGAGATCTGTCAACCGCTGTTTCCAGTGTTCGGGCAGCATTGAACTTATCGTTAGCAATCCTAGCGGGGGTGCGGAGGATTTTTTCCGAATAAACTTGAGGGCGTGTTTAAAACTCCAAAACGTATCCGGGAATTCGGGGTAGATCAGAAGTACCTTCACTGAATAGCTCCTTAATTGACAAATATAAATAAGAACTTAAAGTTTCAGGAGTTTCAGATTCAGGTCTAAAAAATGATTATACCAGTCTGCTGATAATATTTATAACCCTAGAGATGTTGGATCGTTTTGGTGAAAGATTGATATTATTCCAAACATACTTGAGTTTGATTAAATTTATGAGGAATTGTTCTTTCAGTTCTACTACAGGAAGAGAATCTTACAGATCAGGTATTTGTCGGGATTTATTGAGCGGAGGGTGGCATGGCAGAAGAAAGACTTCAACCACGCAGGCTTAGGAAAAGGGAATTCCAGGTGACCGAAATAGGAATAAGATAGAAACGGGAGCTCTAAAAGCTCCCGTTATTTTATTTTCCTCCCCGTTGCTGTCTGCCTCTGTGAGAAGTTGTCGCCACCTGTGAGGTATTGGTAACCAGGCATTCTCCCAGATCACAGAGGTCGTTCCCGTTATTGTCTATATAATCTTTGCACTCACCAGGAAATGCGCAGGCTGAAGGACAGAGAACAACACAACCCTCTTCTGTTTTGGAGGTGATTTCCTCTTCGGTTACAGATTGGTGAGATTGTTCTTGTGGGACCGGGGAAGAATCGGGTTGGAATGCCGTCCCGCTTTCTCCTGGTTCACATTCCGTTAGGTCACAGACCCCGTTTCCGTTCAGGTCGATATATCGTCGGCATTCTCCAGGATAACTACAACCGCGATCACAAATAACTATACATGAAGAAGATGTCGGTGCGGCATCCGGGACAAGAGCGGAGGATGTTTGCTTTGTAATGATCTCCTGACTGGTTTCCTGACCAAACTCGAGTAAGTTGGAGGCTGAGATCAGAGAAGCCAGACTGGCAACTCCCATGAGCTGCAGGAATTCTCGCCTATGCATAGTTCCAGGTGCTGTGCTGGAGTGGAGGTGAACGAGAGCTGGAGCGCGAGCTGGTTGGCGCCAGATCCCGAAATACTTGGAAGCTGTTTTAATAATCCAGCGCCAGTGGGTGGCGATTTTGATCAATATGATCACCAACGCGACTATGGAGCTGTATATATGAAGGTTTTTCCAGAACAGATAATTAACGAGATTGATGTTGAACCAGGTGGAGATCATTAAGCCGGTAACGCCGATAACCCCGAAGTCCAACAGCAGACTCCAGTCGATTAGATAGTAAAGGCGGCTCTGCTGCCCCGAAGTCCCTCCGAAGAATCTCTTAGATACCGCCAAGACCCATTTCCAGTGGATTAGGAGGTGGTAGAGAGCGAATAAACCAACTCCAACACCCAACCACTGGTGCCAGGACAATCCAGTCAGATCTAGAAAGAAGGCCAGCAAAAAACCGACAAATAGAATGGTGTCTACCAGCCAATTGCGTTTACTACTTGACATACCAGTAAAACTCCTTGTAACCACGAATAACAAGGAGAATTTTACCGTTCCATTATTAAGATAATGTTTAGAGAATATGAAGAAAAATTGATGAAGTGCTTACCCACCCATGAAATTGATGGTGAGCATAAATAGGACCAGGTAGATGGAGAAAGGGATCAATAAAACCAGAGGGAGAAATGCCCGGGGCCAGCGTTTTTTCCCGGATAAAGCAGGGGGAAGAGAACTTTCCAGGACCCAGGCTGGAGGATGGACAATCGAACTGTATACCGGGATAAACTGCCAGAAAGCAGCTAGTATTGCCAGGACTGAGAATTCGATCAAGTTCACAGGATTGCCCATTATGGCGGGCATGATCACACCCCCGACAATTCCGTCTGCACCCATTTCGTAAACCGCACCCAAGAGTAAAACTGCCGCAAGGGGAAAGCGTTCTTTTTCCTGTACCTTCACGAATATCCAGACCATGCCAATATACCAGGGCATGGTTATCAGTAGATCGATCACTAAATTGGGATGAGCGGCCACTCCGGAAGCGCTAAAGGCTTTTTCGATAACGAGGAACAGGGTTTCGATGATTGCAGCATTGAAAGATCCCAATAGGATGGCGTTACGGACTGGTTTTCTGGATAATCCGTTCAACCAATATTTTTTGGTTAGGAATAACAGCCCTGTGTAGAGGCCGCTGAGTGTGATGGAAACTGCCAGGGTAAGGTTTTCTGGGGTAGGTTCCAGAAATACAACGAAAAATGAGAACGCCAGTCCCCAAAGGATGCCACCGAGGACAAATTTACCAAGCCGGGAGAGTTTCATAGAATTAGTACAATTCTGGATAGGGAAAAGTTGCGCTGAATAAATCGCGCGAAATCTTCCCGGGGATGGGTGGTTGAGTTACTATTCCCGTAGGATTTGATATAAATGTAGATCAAGGGGGAGAAGCAGTTACGGGGAGAATCTTTCTTCGATTCCAGTGCGTATACTCCAGATCAGATTGCGAACCATGCGGTTAATGGCCCGATTGATCTCTGTAAGTTTATCAATCAGTTTGTACATTGCATCCTCAGGTTTGCGAGCATCGATCCCTGTGTACGCAAAAAAGATGATGATCAGGAGCATGAGGATGATAACGATCAGGATAGCTTTTGAAGTGTTCATATCAGTCCCGGTTGGTAATTCATGTTGATATTATAAATGGTTAAATCGTAAATTGTAAGTAACAAATACCTACCTCCGAAGTCATTAAGACCTCGGAGGTAGGTCAATCAATAGCCAGTGGTTTAGCTTTGTCATTGATGGTTATTGGGTGTATGAATCGGCCGTACTAGTGATTCTTTTTTAGTTCTTCCACCTTCAAGAAAGTCCTTAAATTTTGGGTAAGATGTGTTCGTTCCGGGTTGTCAGAAGAAGGCATTGATATCTATTTAATCCCTGGACCTGAAAGGGGGTTTTACATTTAAGGAATTAGGAAGGATAAATCATGACTCAAACTTCCCTGAACACCGAGCGTCCATTTGAATTGGGTTTATATACCTTTGTTGATGATGGTAAGAATGCATTGACTGGGGCAAAAAAGGACCCAGGAAAAGTAATGGCCGATTTCCTGGAAACCACCGAGCTGGCGGATCAAACTGGTCTGGATGTGATTGCGATCGGAGAGCATCACCGGGAAGAATATTTGTCTTCTGCCCCTGAGGTGATCCTGGCCGCGGTCGCTGCCCGTACTAAAAATATCCGGCTTTCTTCTGCGGTGACTGTCTTAAGTTCTGATGACCCTGTTAGGGTTTTTGAGCGATTTTCGTCGCTGGATCTAATTTCCGATGGTAGGGCAGAGATCATGGCAGGCAGAGGATCTTTTATTGAATCCTTTGCACTGTTTGGATATGATCTAAATGATTATGGGGACCTGTTTGAAGAGAAATTACGCCTATTAACCCAGATCACAGACAATCGATCAATTACCTGGTCAGGAAAATTCCGATCAGAACTTGAAAACCAGATCATCTACCCCCGCCCAATCCAGAGCAGGATCCCGCTGTGGGTGGCGGTCGGCGGATCCCCGGACTCATCAAAAAGGGCGGCCTCTCTTGGCCTGCCGATGGCCTTTGCGATCATCGGCGGTTTGCCGGAACGCTTTGCACCGTTTTTCGACCTATACAGGCAAACATCGCGTGAACTCGGGTTTGATCCAGACAGGATCCCCCTCAGTGTTAATTCTCACGGATTTATTGCCGACAAATCCCAGATTGCGGTTGATGAATATTACCCCCATGCGGAGGTCATGTTTAACAAGATTGGCAATGAGCGTGGCTGGGGACCAACTTCACGGGCTCAGCTGGAGACCCAGCGAGATCTGCGTGGTTCTGATTTTGTGGGATCCCCTGACGAGATCATTGAGAAGATACTTTTCCAGCATGAGATCTTCCAACACCAGCGCTTTTTAATCTATATGGGCAATAATGCCATAGAACATAGGAAGATGATGCGGGCAATCGAGTTGTTCGGTACTAAGGTGGCACCGGAAGTCCGGAAAGAGATCGTTCGTAGAAACAAATCCTGAAAATTAAGATATCTTTACTTAAAAAAACCTGCCCATGGCAGGTTTTTTTATCCCCACTGACTGATATCAGGAATCACTCTTCTCAAAAGAGCCGCCGGGGCTATAATAGGCAGGGAATAATTGCTGATTTCTAGCTGGAGGATTAGGATGACCAAAGAAGAATCATTATTGAGATTATATATCGATAGTGCGGATCCAGATGATTGGGATACTTACCTGGCGACCGGGATGTTTTATGGTGTGACTACCAATCCCAATCTTATCGCCAAAGCCGGACTGCCATTTCGGGTCGATTCACTAAAAGACCTGGCCAAAACGGCGTTTGATCTCGGCGCCAATGAGATTCACATGCAGGTGTGGGGAAGTGAACCGGAGGAAATGCTGGAAGTCGGCCGGGGACTGGCTGCCATCGATCCGCGGGTGATGGTGAAGGTACCTATTGATATCACCGGGATATTGCTGGCTAAACAGTTGATTGACGAGGGTGCCAACGTGACATTGACCGCACTTCATTTTGCCCAGCAGGCAGTGACGGCTGTCGCGATGGGCGCCAAATATGCCGCGCCTTACCTGGGACGGATGACCGATGGGGGATTGAATGGACTGGAAGAAGTCACAACGATGGGACGGATCATCAAAGAGATGGACAGTCCCTTACGTTTATTGGTAGCCAGTATCAGGCAAAGTGAAGATCTTGTCACTTTGGCTTCCAGGGGGATAAATTCATTTACGATGCTGCCGCGGATCATCCATGAGTTCCTGGAAAACAGCCTGACCGACAAGGCTGTGGTATCGTTTGAAGCAGCTGTGAAACAGTCTGGCGGTTAATTCCAGAATAGATATATCCGGAGGTGCAGGATGCGTTTTAAAGACAAAGTAACTGTTGTTACCGGAGGGGCGAACGGAATTGGCCGGTCTGTAGCCGAACAGTTTGCCAAAGAAGGAGCCCGGGTGGCTATTTGGGATCTGGCAGACGAGGCCGGTGAGAAGCTGGCTGGGGAGATTAATCGCCGAAATGAAGTGGCGCTATACAGGCATGTGAACGTCACTCAGTCTGAAGATGTGGATGCTGCTGTGGAAGAGCTCGTTGGAGAATGGGGAAAGATCGATATTCTGATCAACAATGCAGGTATCCTCAGAGACGGTCAACTGGTCAAAGTCAAGGATGGGGAAACGCAGAAGCGCATGTCTGATGAGATGTTTGACATGGTGATTGATGTTAATCTCCGGGGAGTGTTCATCTGTACCAGAGCTGTTTCTCCACATATGATTCAACAGAAGAGAGGTGTTATTTTGAATGCGTCTTCGGTTGTGGGATTGTATGGCAATTTCGGACAGACAAATTATGTGGCTACCAAAGCCGGAGTGATTGGCATGACCAAGGTTTGGGCGCGTGAACTTGGCCGCTACGGAATCAGAGTTAATGCCATCGCTCCTGGATTTATCGGAACAGAGATGGTCATGGCCATGCCGGAGAAAATCTTGGATGGAATGAAACAGCATACACCACTAGGCCGGCTTGGGGAGCCTCAAGATATTGCGAATGCCTATGCTTTCCTGGCTTCTGACCAGGCCAGCTTTATCAGTGGAACAGTTCTGAGTGTAGATGGCGGTATTGTGGTGGGTACCTGAAATATTATATATACTGATCACCACATAAAATAAAACTAATATCCATTCAAATAAATAAAGGACGAAGTTCTGATCAGAACTTTGTCTTTTTATTCTTAAAGAATAGATATTCTGGGGGAAGGAACACCGGAGTCTCTATATTTGGAGATTATAGTGTTTTCTGATGTGGAGCTAGATGATCGCAGTTCTATTTGGTAAGGACTTCGAACCCGGTCCCATCGGCCGCCAAAGAGAGATAGACTTTGGCTTTAAGTCCGGTTATTTCCTTATATTCACGGACCACTGCTTCCTGGAACTTTTTTACCTGGTCTTCAGCCACGAGGGCGACCGCGCAGCCCCCAAAACCACCGCCAGTCATACGGGCGCCGTAACAACCTGGCTGGGCCTGGGCTATGGACACCATTTGATCCATTTCTTTTCGGGAGATCTCAAAATCGTCTCGCATGCTGACATGGCTTTCATTCATCAATAAACCAAGTCTTACGGCATCTCCCTTCTTAAAGGCTTTCATTGCATCCAAAACGCGCTTATTTTCTGAGATCACATGCTGCGCCCTCCGGTAAAGGGTCAGATCCAGAATTCCAGCTCTCATTTCTAGTTGGTCTTGAGTAATGTCCCGCAGGGCTTTTACATCAAAATGGCAGGCTACAGCATCACACTGAGCTCTTCGTTCGTTGTAAGCCGAATCTACTAAGCCACGCCGGGTGGCAGTATCAAGGATCACAATCTGTGTGTTTTCAGGGAGAGGGACATGTATGGTCTTAAGATTTCTACAGTCGATCATCAGGGCAAAATTTTCCTTGCCGGAAGCGGAAATGATCTGATCCATAATGCCGGAGTTGATCCCAATCCAGTCATTTTCAGCTTTTTGGCAGGACAGTGCCATTTGAACTGGATCCCAGTCCAGATCTGAAACCAGGGCAAAAGCGCGAGCCAGAGCGAGCTCCAACGCGGCCGAGGAAGATAAACCGGCCCCAATGGGTACGTCCCCAGAGAAAACACCTTCCCAACCTCTTAACTTATGGCCTGATTTCTGTAGAGCCCAGGCAACGCCGGTGACATACTCCTTCCAACCACCTGTGCCTTTGGAGAAATTTTCCAGGTCAAAGTCCAGTTTTTCATTCTTATCAAGGGCGGTGATGACTACCCGGTTATCCTGCCGGGGCCGTAGAGCGAACCAGGTGGCATAGTTGATGGCCATAGGTAGAACAAAACCATCATTATAGTCAGTGTGCTCGCCGATAATATTCACTCTTCCGGGGGAGTGAGTGATAAACACCGGATCTGATCCGAATTCCTTTTGAAATGCCTGGATGACTTTCTTTTTCATCGTAGTTTATTGGGACCATTCAGTTGGGGTTCTATCCCACCTGTGAGTTTTCAATTGAGCGTGCAGATCCTCTGGCAGAGGACCGCTGTCACTAGCGTTGATATTCATTTTTACATGGTTGGCCTTGCGCATACCAGGAATTATTGCCTGCACCCGGGATTCGTTGAGAATGAATCGCAGAGCCATTTCTGGCATGGACATACCGGGAGGTACAAGATCCCGGAGGGGATCTGCATGCGCCACGCTGGATTTCAAATTATCGGGGACAAAATAACTGCTGCGCCAATCGTCCTCAGGCCAGATGCTGTCCAAGGTTATATTTCCGGTCAAGGTGCCTTCATCAAATGGTACCCGGGCGATAACGGCCAAATCATTTTCATCACAGGCTGGCAGCAGCTCATCTTCTGGGTTCTGGTCAAAGATGTTATAGATTACCTGAACAGCATCGATAAAGCCGCTTTTTACGGTTCGTACCGCATTCCATGGTTCCCAGCGATTGACGCTTATTCCGATAGCGTGGAATAGGCCTTGCTCTTTGAGTTCTGCAACCTTCTTGATCCAGCGGTCGTCGTCTACGAAGTGGTCTTCCCAGACATGGAACTGCATCAGGTCGAAACTCTCTAGGCCGCTGTTGTTGAGACTGCTGGTGACGTATTCCTCAATATGACCGGGTGGGAAACAGTCGTCTAGGGAAAACTCTCGCCGGGAGGGCCAGATGAAGTTTTTAGGAGGGATCTTGGTTGCAGTATAAAGCTTTTTATCTGGGTTGGCCCGGATGATCTCTCCTAAGAGGGCTTCACTATGTCCTTCGCCATAACCCCATGCTGTGTCAAAAAAATTACAGCCAAGGTCAATTGCCAGCTGGAGAGATGCAAGCGATTCTTCATCGTCTGATCCAGTCCATCCAGCCATGCCCCACATGCCATAGCCGATTTCGCTGACCTGCCATTCTGTACGTCCAAATCTTCTATATTTCATCAATAAAATCCTCGAGTGTAAATATTTTTATATCAAACGAAACATAACAGGTGTGCTAAGTTGCCAGTTGATGGAAACTAACTCCTTTCCCGATTACCCTTTTACAGATCCAGCAAGCAGGCCACGGATGAAGTAGCGGCCCAGGAAGATGTATACCAATAATGTAGGCAGGGCAGCCATCACAGATCCTGCCATAGGCAGGTTCCATTGGACAGCCCGTCCGCCGGCCAAGTTTTGAAGTGCAACAGTTATGGGTGTATTCCCGGTGCCGCTTGTGAGGGTGACCGCAAAGAGGAACTCGTTCCAGACCTGTGTGAACTGCCAGATAATGACGACAACAAATCCTGGTAAAGAGATTGGGAAAACAATCTTGGTGTAGATCTTGAAAAATCCCGCCCCGTCAATCTTTCCGGCTTCGATCATTTCCGTGGGTACTTCTGCGTAGTAGTTCCGGAAAATCAGGGTGGTAATGGGCAGACCATAGACTACGTGAACAAGGATTAAACCCTGGATGGTGCCGTATAAACCAATCTTATCTAAAAATTGGAAAAGTGGAATCAGGATGCTCTGGTAAGGGATAAACATGCCAAACAGCATCAGCTGGAAAAGGATATTGGATCCTTTAAATTTCCATTTGGAGAGCACATAACCATTCAGTGAGCCAAGGATGGCGGAAAGGATCGTAGCAGGAATTACCAGCATGGCACTGTTTTTAAGATTGGGAGCAAAAGTTTCCCAGGCATCCACAAAACTTTGGAAATACCAGGGATTAGGCAGCTGCCAAACCCGGGAGAGTTCAATTTGGTCGGGTGATTTAAAGCTTGTAATGGTGACTAAATAAGCCGGCATTAAAAAGATTAACACGAAGACAATCAGTGTAAAATATATCAGGAAGCGATTGAACCGTTTTTTATTCTTCATAATTCATGCTCCGTTCGCAGCGTGTTGACAAGATAAGGCACAATAATGAGTGCCACGATGACCAACATCACCATAGCAATAGCAGCGCCTTTTGCAAATTGATTGCCCCGGAAAGCTGTCAGGAACATTAGGACACCAGGAACATCTGTAGTGGCATTATCAGGTCCTACCATTACAAAGATCAAGTCAAAGATTTTTAATGAAATATGTCCTAATACGATCATGGCGCTGAGAGTGATCGGTCTCAGCATGGGAAGGATGATCTCCCGGTATATTCTGATCTCACTGGCGCCATCAACACGAGCAGCCTCACGCAGTTCATCAGGCACGCCGCGAATACCTGCGATGTACATGGCCATCATATAACCTGACATTTGCCAGACTGCGGCGAGAATAATACCTATCAATGCCAGATTAAATCCATGGATTTCTGAATGATCCAGGAGCTGGATTTGATCTGCCCGTCCTGATACCAACCAGAATAAAGTAGTCAGACCAATCACCGTCATAATGCCGCCGCTCCATCTTTTTCCAGCCTTAAAGGCGCGGATGGCCAGCAGTATCATCACGATCAGTAAGATATAGCCAAAGATTTTTGGTAGGATAAGCCAATCAAATTGCCAGATCTGGGTTCGATCTGTCAGCCATTTAATATTCAGGGGTTCCCGCCCAATTAGCGTGGGAAGTAGGTTGATACCTCCCTTGGGGTTAAGCAGCCAGCGCCAAACGGTTCCAGATACGATAAAAGATAATGACATGGGATATAAAAAGATCAGCCTGAATACACCTTCAAAGCGGATTCCCTGATCCAGCAGGATTGCAAATAATAATCCCAATGAAAGACATCCTGCGATGAAAAATGTGGTGAAAAAAAAGGTATTAACCAGGCTTTGGCGGAACCGGACATCCAACAGCTTGGTAAAAAGATTTTTATAATTCTCCAGGCCAACGAAATTCTTTTCAGCGCCAATTGCCATTCCTTCCCAATCGGTGAATGAACTGAAAGCCGTCTGAAAGATAAATCCATAAACAAAGAGGCCGATCAAGATCAGAGATGGCAGCAGCATAAGGAAAGCTACCAGCTGATCGCGTTTGAATGGCATTTTAAATATTTTCATATTATTGCCTCATTTCATGCTGCCCCGAGTAATTGAAATGGTTTGGTGATTCAAGGGAAAGGGGTGTTCATGTTCATCATGGAACATGAACACCCCGGATTAATCTGGAAAACTACTGACAAATCCCAGCAGTTACACAGAGTTCCTGCGCAGCAGCGGAGGCTGAGGCGCTGTCTCCAGCCAGGAAGATTTCCATGACATCGGCAAAGCCGGACATGAATGTTTCATTGGCAACGGCACCGTGAGCGAGGGAGCCAACCACAACGTTGGAACCCCAATCAGCGGCAGCGCTCTGTCCGTAAACAGAGTACTTGGCCAAGTCGGTGTCATAGTGAGCGGCAATGGAGCCCTTGAGGGGGTTGAAAAGATCCTGACCCTCGACGGAACCCATCAGGCGCAGCCAGTTGAGTACGTTTTCGCGGTTGGGAGCATTCTGCGGCAGACCAAAGGCATCGGAGAGTGCCATGAAGACACCATCGGTACCAGGTGCAGCCACCCAGCCATAGTCCACATCGGGTTCTAGACCTTTGGTGGTGTCGAAGTAGCCGTTGGCCCAGTCGCCCATCACGTTGAAGGCGGCTTCGCCATTGGCAACCATGTCGCTGGCTTGCTGCCAGGACAGGGATGCGGCATCGTCATTGGTGCAATCCAGGATCTGACCAAACTTGTCCCAAACAGCAACAACATCAGCATCGGTGAAGTCTTTTTCACCAGCCCAGAGGGCATTCCAGCCGTCCACGCCGAGTTCGCCGAGGGCAACGGATTCCCAAAGGTGGTTATGGGTCCAGTTCTGAGCCAGTGCCAGGGGCACTAAACCAGCGTCCTGGATGGTGGGGCAGGCAGCCAGGAAGTCATCCCAGGTTGCGGGGGCGTCCACACCCAGAGTTTCAAGGGTCTCGGGCAGGAACCACATCACGTTGGAGCGGTGAATGTTGACAGGAACCGACCAGATGCCATCAGCGGTGCTCATCATATCGAGCAGACCCTGAGGATATTTCTCAAACCAGCCCATCTCGTCATAGAGGAAGGTCAGGTCTTCCATGCGGTCAGCAACAACCCAGGTGCCGATCAATTCTTGACCAGCGTGAACCTGGAAGGTGTCGGGGGGATCGCCACCCAGCATACGGGTTTTGAGAACAGCTTTGGCTTCCACACCGGAACCGCCAGCCACGGTGGCGTTGATGATTTCAACGTCGGGGTAGCGGGTGTTGTATTCAGAGATCAGAGCTTCCAGGGCGGGACCTTCGTCACCAGCCCACCAGGAATAGATTTCGATTTCGCCTTCCATAGTGGCAGGAGCTTCAGCAGCACCACAGATTTCGGCAGCTTCGCAAAGTTCCTGAGCGGCGTTTGAAGCTGAGGTGCTGTCTCCAGCCAGGAAGATTTCCATGACATCGGCAAAGCCGGACATGAATGTTTCATTGGCAACGGCACCGTGAGCGAGGGAGCCAACCACAACGTTGGAACCCCAATCAGCGGCAGCGCTCTGTCCGTAAACAGAGTACTTGGCCAAGTCGGTGTCATAGTGAGCGGCAATGGAGCCCTTGAGGGGGTTGAAAAGATCCTGACCCTCGACGGAACCCATCAGGCGCAGCCAGTTGAGTACGTTTTCGCGGTTGGGAGCATTCTGCGGCAGACCAAAGGCATCGGAGAGTGCCATGAAGACACCATCGGTACCAGGTGCAGCCACCCAGCCATAGTCCACATCGGGTTCTAGACCTTTGGTGGTGTCGAAGTAGCCGTTGGCCCAGTCGCCCATCACGTTGAAGGCGGCTTCGCCATTGGCAACCATGTCGCTGGCTTGCTGCCAGGACAGGGATGCGGCATCGTCATTGGTGCAATCCAGGATCTGACCAAACTTGTCCCAAACAGCAACAACATCAGCATCGGTGAAGTCTTTTTCACCAGCCCAGAGGGCATTCCAGCCGTCCACGCCGAGTTCGCCGAGGGCAACGGATTCCCAAAGGTGGTTATGGGTCCAGTTCTGAGCCAGTGCCAGGGGCACTAAACCAGCGTCCTGGATGGTGGGGCAGGCAGCCAGGAAGTCATCCCAGGTTGCGGGGGCGTCCACACCCAGAGTTTCAAGGGTCTCGGGCAGGAACCACATCACGTTGGAGCGGTGAATGTTGACAGGAACCGACCAGATGCCATCAGCGGTGCTCATCATATCGAGCAGACCCTGAGGATATTTCTCAAACCAGCCCATCTCGTCATAGAGGAAGGTCAGGTCTTCCATGCGGTCAGCAACAACCCAGGTGCCGATCAATTCTTGACCAGCGTGAACCTGGAAGGTGTCGGGGGGATCGCCACCCAGCATACGGGTTTTGAGAACAGCTTTGGCTTCCACACCGGAACCGCCAGCCACGGTGGCGTTGATGATTTCAACGTCGGGGTAGCGGGTGTTGTATTCAGAGATCAGAGCTTCCAGGGCGGGACCTTCGTCACCAGCCCACCAGGAATAGATTTCCAGCTCATTGCTCATATCTGCCGGTTCTTCTACTTCGGCAGGAGCACCCTCGCCGCCGCCACAGGCAGTCAGAACCATGGCAGAAAGCAGCAGGGTTGCCAATAAGATTTTCCAAGCTTGTTTCTTAAACATTATCTTCTCCTAAACTTGTTCTAATTTTTTCATCCAATGGTGATTCTTGATCTTTTGCAAGTAGGCTGTTATCACCTCCTTTGAAACCAATCTAAAACACCAATTATTTAATGAAAGTTGATGATTTTCTCCTAATGAGTGCTGGTGAGGAACAGAAATCCACGGGATGCTGGTTTTTTCCCTGGATCGTTTGAATCAAGATTTTAGCTGCCTGGGTCCCAAATTCTTCCAGGGGTTGTTCGATCGTTGTCAGAGGTGGATCAAGTAAGGATGCCAGGGGTCCGTTATCGTAGCCGATAATGGAATAATCTTCAGGGATCCGATAGCCTGAATCCCTCAAAGTATGCATGGCTCCTGCAGCCATGCGATCATTCTGAGCAAATATGGCTGAAAATCGATCTGGATATTTCATCAGCTCTGCTGCAGCTTCGAAGCCGGATTCTGAAGTCCAATTACCTTGAATGATCAGGGAATCATTTGCATCAAGACCTGCTTCATCCAGGGCTTGTTTGTAACCGCTCAAGCGTTCCCGGGTACATTGTTCATTCTGCGGTCCGATGATGATGGCGATCTGTTTATGTCCCAACTCTAGAAGGTGTCTAGTTGCCAGGTAGCCCCCCTGGATATCATCACAGCGGACAGAGGAGACAGATTCGTCTACAGCGGAATTTTTTACAAAAACCATCGGGGAATTATTTC
>CAYORF010000007.1:0-52105 GCA_964406305.1 uncultured Anaerolineales bacterium
GTTTTTATACTATCATGGGTTGGCCAATTTTCCATTTCCGTCTGAAGCAAAACAATTGCATTTATAGTTTCTACTAAATTGCACCTCTACGAGTTACCGTATAATTAAAAGGATATAGGTATAAAAACCAACGGATTTTATTAATTCTATTTAGTCATTCTCCACTATCAAGGGCAGGATGGCTTTAGAACGGGCTCTAAGAGTTTTTACCATTATTGCTCTACTCTTTTGAGCACCGGACTTCTAATCCGACGGTTGCAGGTTCGATTCCTGCCGAGGGCGCCTATCCACCCCTGATCAGGGGTGTTTTTGTTTAAATACTACTGATAGGGCCTAAACCCGTGATATGCTATTAGGGAGGGAAAATAAACCTCAATGGAATAAAAACTCATGACTTGTTTTTTTGTTTCTGATCTGCACGGACAGATCAGCCGATATGAATCCTTATTCACCCGGATCAGGGAAGAAAAACCTGCGGCGGTATTCCTCGGTGGGGATCTCTTTCCTCCTTTTGGCGCCTCGGTCGAGGGTGATTTTTTAGATGATTTCCTGGCGAAGGGATTTACCCAGCTAAAAGATGATCTGGGAGTGGATTATCCCAGAGTGTTCTTGATCTTGGGCAATGATGACAGTAAAAACAGCCAGGAGGATCTGAACCGTTGGATGGAGGGAGAACATATCTGGGAACATGTCCACGGCAGAGCGGTTGAGTTTGGATCTTTTACCGTCTATGGGTATGCCTATGTGCCACCGACCCCGTTCATGAACAAAGACTGGGAACGTTATGATATTTCACGCTTTGTAGATCCGGGATGTATCCCACCAGAGGAAGGTTGGCACTCTATTGACGAGCCCAAGAATCTTATCGAACATGCCACCATCCAGAAAGATCTGGAGCAATTAACTGCTGGGAAAGACCTTTCAAACGCTATCTTCCTGTTCCACACTCCGCCCTACCAGACAGCCCTGGACAGGGCAGCCCTGGATGGTAAGATGATCGATCATGTACCACTTGATGTTCACGTTGGCAGCATTGCCGTGAAGGATTTTATTCTGGAACGCCAGCCGTTGCTGACTTTGCATGGCCATGTACATGAATCGGCAAAAATTACCGGCTCCTGGCAAGATCGCCTTGGTGATACATATTGTTTTTCAGCTGCTCATGATGGACCTGAATTGGCGCTGGTAAAATTCCGCCCTGACCAGCCCCAAAAAGCTACCAGGGAAATAAGTTAATTTCCTGTGGTTTGAGTACGGGACCCCCCTTGATTTAATATTATTTGTGAATCGCTGAGCCTACAGTTAATGGCATTGCGGCATCTGTTACAGCACCAATTTTTACCGCATAGCTGGTGCGGTTTTTGATATCTTCATCGGTGATGAAAATTATATTTAACAGACCTTTTGTTTTGTACCCGGTTCGTACCAAATTAATTTGGCTCAGGCTCAGGCTCCATCCTTCCAACCAATTCATTAAATCTTTCTTCTGGGACTCACTGCCATCAAAATGGATTAATAGATCGATGTCGCTTTTGGGCCCGGCAGTAGCATTTTTGGTACTGCCTATTAGGTAAACACTATTCACGCCAAATCTTTCTGTATCAATCATCTCCGCAATTGATTCGGCACTTTTTAATCGCCAGCGCCAGTGTTCATCATAGGGAGCTGACTGAGAGATATCTTTAATCTCAATTTTGTTTTCACCAATTTCAATTTCCTCTGCCAGCAAGGCGATTGCTTTGCTTTTTTCTGCATTCATCAAAATTTGAAGTACCTGCCCATCCGAAGAATTTTTTATATTAATTACCCTGATCACATGCTCAAGATAGGCAAAATCCGGCAGGATCTCCTTGAGGGTATTCTTTGATTCCATCAAGTAGCTAACGTTATAGATGATTCCGTAGTTATCGGGATAAAGCGGAATATAGCGGATGGATGATTCGACTAGGTCCTGGAAAAAATGGGTCCCAAAAGAGAGATCTGGGGTATAGTCCCCCCGTTTCTGGGCTACTTCAATTAAAACGGCTGTATTGTTGATATCAGAATAGGTTACGTTAACACCCAATTTGATATCCCCCCGGCTTCCCCATCTTCCAGGACCCATTAGAATAAATTTCCGTTTCGTCAGGATTTTATTTAACCTGCTGACCGCACGGCCTACATTCAACATTTCCTGGCGGGTCGATAGTTGGCTGTACTGTTCTGGATCAATATAAACGATATGGGTGATATTAGGGATCGTACCATTAGATATAAAGCGGTCAGCCGTAAATAATACCTTATCTTCTGGAATATCAATTGGAAACTCTGCCGGGATATTTTCCGCCCGGTAACTTTGGGAACGGCACTGCAGCAGATAAAAAGTGTCTCCCGCGAAGGCGAACTCAATATCTATGGGATATTTCATTTTGTCCTGAAGTTCAGTTAAAACTGCCCGCAGCAGCTCTAGGAAGGGGGATTGAGAAAACAAGCCATCAAATGTAAATACCAGGTTATCCTTTTCAAAATCAGGTCCTAATCCGATAGGGATCTGAGCCTGATCCTGGGTGATGATTGAAACTAAGTTTTTGATATCTGGATATTCGCTACCGAACTCCTTAAGTAATTTCTTGATTTCGATGGTTTCGAAAGTGCCCATTTCTAAATTGATTACATCGATGTACCTGGGGGAATAACGGATGATTTCATCCAATGAAGTATTTACTCGGAGTCCGGGTTGTCCCGGGGCAGCCAGGATGGGGTAATCATCACTTAACCGGTCCACCGCACGTGTACCTAATCCCGGTACAATGCGGACTAAACCATCCTCCTTCTTGATGCGGCTCGACCAGCGGAACTCATTTCGGCTGAAAGCAACCCCGGCAAAGGCTGGGAAATAATAGGGACCAATTTTATTCCCGACTACCTCTTGGATTAGAATGCCCATTTCTTCATGTTGATTGAGCAAATCATGTTCGTGCCTATATTCAATAGGATCAGGACCATACAGGGATGCATATACTTCAGCAATCGCACCCATCAGACTAGTCAGTCGCTCTTCTTTGGTTCCCTGATTGGCTACAAAAAGGCTTTTATACTTGCCTGCAAAAGATGTGCCTTCCTGATCTTCCAATAAACTGGAGCTTCGAACGATCAGCGGGACATCCCCGAAATCATCTAGCGCCATCGATAAGCCTTTAATAATCTCTGGGGGGTGGGGAGAATTCCTAAAGACGTGAATTACATAAGGGTATTCTTGGCGGATTTCTTCGAGATTTAGATACTTGTGGCCAATCATATCTTGAAGGTTGTTATGCTCTAAAAAAGAATATAGAGCATCCGATACGATATACCAGGTTTTGGGTATTTTTACCTGCAGCAGAATGTCCTGATCAACCGCTGCCTGCTGGATGATTTTCGCCGCCAGGAAGAGTCCAGCGCTTTTTCCGCCCAATTTCCCGTGATTTCCGGATTGAAAAATAAGTTGGGAAGATAACTTGTAAATATCCTCTATTTCAATGTGGTTTATAGCTGTTTTTATATATTTTTGCTGGTTGCTGAGCATCCGTCGGATAAGCGAAACCAGAACGCTCTGTTGTCTGGAAGGGGATAATTCTAAACCCTGGTTTGAAGGATTGCAGAACCGATCCAGCGCGCCGATAATATTTGTTAAAGAACGGCCTGGCTGCACCAGGGTATTTACCAGGAAGCCGGATTGGTCTTCCCGAATCCAATGTTCGATGTTGGTTAATATTTCATCTTCTTTAAGGTACTTAACGGCAATTTTAAATACCTCATCTATGGCATTGATGGCATTATCACCGGATTTAAACTGAAAAGGAAAATTAGATTCCAGGATATCCCGGTCTTCTTTATAGGCAGAACTGAATAATTCCAGCAAATTTACTGCCTCTTTGACCCCTCTACCGGAAAGGTGGTGGATCATTTTTCTGGCGATAGTAATCAATAACTTGGGGTCAGTCTTTTTAAGAAGTCCAAGGATCACCTGCCATCCTGCTCTGGGTTCAGCTTCATTCTGGATCTTCTTTTCAAAAACATCCTGAAGACGCTGGTGAAGGAGAAAACTTCCCAGCTGGTCCGCGATTGTGTTGATCAACCGACGCTCTTCTCGGAGGAATGGGCCTTCATCCTTATTAGGTTTTTCTTCCGAATAATAAACGCTGATCTTACCTTCAATTTGGTCCTGAACGATGATATCGGAATGGATCCCCCAGATTGATTCCTGGAAGTTTTCGGACTGATAGACTTTTTCGCCTATTTGGATGCGAGATATGCAGATATCCGGATACTGCCATCCCGGTGGTATCACTTCTATGATCCTGTTTATGGTTTCTTTGGTTTTTATGCCTGGTTTGACAAGGGTTTCCTGGACAGCATAGAGGCAGTTAAGCTCTTTTGCCCTTTCCTTTAGTTCTTCAACCAGCATGTTGATCGGTTTTTCAGTATTTTCAGCCATTATCTCCCCGGGATTTCAATACGATTGCTCTTCCTGACGTACCATCAATTTTAATCCCTAATGGGGATTTTAGCTCAATATGCCTGAGATGTGTTGTTTTCCGGATTCCTTTTTGTTCACTCAACCAGTGCCAATCGAGTTGATGTTTACCTGCTTTTGGCAGGGAGATGTAGCTTACACCAAGGCTGGTCAGATTATGGAAAAAGTGGGAACCTTGACTCATATCCGCGCTGAGTCCTTCCTGGTATGTTTCTATGATCACCCGGGAACCGGAGATCTGCCCCCAATTGACCGGGATACCCAGCCAGGGATCGGAACTTCCCAACCGGCCAATTACTATTAATAAGTATGGTGATTCCGTCTTGACCAGTTCCCCGTTGATCTGCTCCAATTCCTCAGCCATCTCCCGGGTTTTTTCAAGCTCAAAACTATCTGGGAGCACATAAACGATATCCTTGATATTTTCTATCAGGCCGTTCCCCAGGGCATTCTCAGAGGCAGCCAGGGCGTTTTGGTCTTCCAGATCTTCCTCGCTGACTTGAACATTATCTGCCGATACAACCATAGACCGGACTTGCAGCAGGCCCAGGGAAGGGGGAGAAAAAGTCATCGCAAACTCGATTTCCACCGGGTTCTCGAGCTGGGCCTCACAGATTCTGATTAATTCTTGGACCAATTTGTTCAGAGAGAATTTCTTGAGCTGGAGCAGGGGAGCAAAATTAAGCACACGGGGGCCGGGGGTGGCCATACCGATCTGCAGCCGATCCCCTTGGGAATCATATGTGGAACATAATTCCTTCAGCGTTCCATCACTTTCTGCAGTGGACAGATCCCCTTTGATAAGATATTCAGTTTCCTGAATAGGGTTGTAGATCAATGGTGAACCCATGTTTACAGCCCAGAATTCAGTCTGGCTGTTTTTTAGGAGTTCATTGGTAGATCCATAGGGTGGGGCGATCTTTGGATGGGCAGGTGAGTATGTCCAGGAAAGACCACCATCAACGATCGTTTTTCCTAATCCAAGTGCCAGGCTGACTACACCGTCTTCTGGTTTGGCCCTGCCAACGGGATAAAAATTATAGGATCGGGCAACTCCGGAAAGATCCGGATAAAATCGTACATGGTGGCGGGATCCATGTACGTGTTGAACGATCAGGGCCATTTTCTCTTCTCGGTGCTCATGACCTGTCGCGTTTCGATAACTCTTGGCGGCTTTGAAAAAAGTTGAGGCATAAACGAATTTAATTGCCTCGGATAATTTTCGGAACCGGAAATTAGGATCGAATTGTTGATTGGGAATCATCTTGGTGGTATAGATTCCCGCAAATGGTTCATATGTGGCATCTTCCAGTAAACTGGATGAGCGAACAGCGATTGGATTGCTGATCTCTTCGACCAAAGCGCGAAGGTCACCAAGAATATGAAATGGCAGATCGGCCTGCTGAAAAGCATGGGCAATCTGGTCATCCGTATGGTCGGAATCCATATATTTTTGCAGATCATTATTCTCCAGAAAGGCATCAAATACATCAGTGCCGATCACCACCAGATTTGGAACAATGACCTGGATCTCTGGATATGTCTGAAATAAATCGCTTGAAGATAGCAGGTGCTGCAGAAAAACTAACCCCTGGGCTTTTCCCCCAATTGATCCTGATCCAATAATCCGGATCATATCATCCGGATTATTGGAATTTCTTTTATATGGGATTAGATTTGGAGATGTCATGCTCTCCGATTGGTTTTTCATTTCCTTAGATTATACCCACCCCCGGGCTTTACAGGCCTTTGCCACACGATCAACAGAGATCATATAGGCTGCATCGCGCATGTACATCTTGTTTTTAGTGGCGAACTTGCTGACATCGAGGTAGGCGTTGGTCATTTTTTGATCCAGTTTACCAAGGGTTTCTTCCTTGGCCCAATAATAATTCTGGTTGCTTTGGACCTGTTCGAAGTAACTGCAGGTGACTCCACCGGCATTGGCAAGGAAATCAGGGATTACATGAATACCGCGTTCTTTGATGACTTGATCGGCTTCAGGTGTTGTGGGGCCGTTAGCGCCCTCGGCAATGATTTTCACCTGTTTCGAAATTTTGTTGACGCTCTTGCCAGTGATTTGATTTTCCAGCGCGGCAGGGACCAGCAGATCTACGTCTTGCTCCAGCCAGGCGTCACTGGGGAGCAGTTCAAAACCTAGGTCCTGGGCTTTGGCCTTATCGATCTCTCCAAAGTGGTCCGTTATTGCTATCAGCTGTTTGAGGTCAAAACCATCTTTTTTGTAGAAGGAATAGGCTTTTTGTTCTTTCTGGATCCAGCAGGAAACGCAGACCGGGGTTCCGCCCATCTGCTGGTAAAGATCGATAGCATATTGGGAAACATTTCCAAAACCCTGGAAGCTGGCGGTTGTTTTAGAGAGATCGATGCCCAGTTCTTTCATTGCCTCGCGAACAGTGATCATCACACCGTATCCGGTTGCTTCAGTCCTGCCCAGTGATCCTCCCATGCCGACTGGTTTACCGGTGATAAAACCGGGATATTTTGCACCATGGATTGCTTCATATTCATCCAGCATCCATAACATGTGCTGGGAATTGGTCATCACGTCCGGGGCAGGCACGTCAGATAGCGGGCCAATGTTCTTTGCGAGTTGTCTGACCCATCCTCGGCATAGCCTTTCCTGTTCCAGCAGGCTGAGGTCATGGGGATCACAAATAACTCCACCTTTTGCTCCACCTAATGGGATATCCACCACTGCACATTTCCAGGTCATCCACATGGAAAGGGCTCTGACGGTGTCGATTGTTTCCTGGGGGTGAAAACGAATCCCACCTTTTCCTGGACCTCTGGCATCATTGTGTTGGACCCTGAAACCTTGGAAAACTCTCACCTGTCCATCATCCATGCGGACAGGGATGCTGAACTGGTATTCCCGCAAAGGAACCCTTAACAGGTCCCTAGTTGCCTGGTCCAGTTCGAGCAGTTCGGCAGCATTATCGAATTGCTTTTGGGCCATCATGAAAGGATTGTAAGATGTATCTTCTATATTTACGCTTTACCCTTTATTAGTGTACTAATACTAAGCTCAGAAATATACCTCTTCTTGTGGACATAATATGCCAAAACCTCAGGATTTGTAGGTTACATTCATCTTAAAAAAAAGGGCCGCAATCAAAGCGATCGCAGCCCTTATAATTGTTTCTTAAATATTCTAATTACTCTTCTTCTGCAACCGGTTCCTGGCGAAGGCCTAACTCTCGGTCGAGCATCAACAAACCTTGTTCAGAACCGCTGACGCGTTTGATATCCTCAACAACGCCGCCGACATGTTCTTCTTCTTCAACCTGCTCATCGATAAACCACTGCAGGTACGACAGGCTGGGATAGTCCTTTTCTTCCATAGCCAGTGCATAGAGTCTGTGAATGTCTGCGGTGATCTTCTGTTCATGGCCTAAGGAAGTTTCAAAAGCAGCCAAGGGAGAATCAAAATCCACTGGAGGTTGTCCGATCGCTTGCAAACTAACCTTGGCTCCCCGACTGTGGATATAGTCATAAAACTTGAAGGTGTGGATCATTTCCTCATCAAATTGCATTTTCATCCAATGTGAAAACCCGGGATAATTCTCACCGGCAAAATAGGCTGCCATGGATAGATAGATATAAGCAGATTCCATTTCATGATGGATCTGATCGTTCATGGCTTTTTGCATTTTTTCTGTAAACATAAAGTCTCCTGATATGTGTTTTAACGATAATCCGGTAATGTAAAATTGATTATAGGTCAAGATTGTTGATAGACAAGCTGTTTTGTCACATATTTTTATAAGAATTTCTGAAAAATGGATCCTGGACTGGGATCAAAAACCCCGTACACTTCTGGCCTAGAGAGAAGTGTTAATCTCCTATAAATTCGCTTGCAAGAGCTGAAATCAGTCTTCGCTGTGTTAAAATTAAAGTCGGGGATAATCCTCTGGAGAGGAAAGAATATTGCTTACCCCACATGATTTATAGATATAAGGATAGGTTACAAGGTATGCCGGTATCACGTTGGAATGCAGAGATAATAGAATTATTGGAATGGGCTAACCGCGAGCATCTCTCCCTGGATGATATCTTCCTGGGTTCGGTGATTTCCAATTTCGATGATATTGATGAAAATGAGGAAATTAACCAGGCGGAACTGATCGGACGCATTCCATCTGAACTGCCTATTCTTCCTTTACGGGGTCTGGTTGTCTACCCTGAAACAGCAGTACCTCTATCAATTGGTCAGCCTAGATCGATCCGGTTGGTGGACGATGTGCTCTCAGCTGATGATCGATTGATCGGGTTGGTAACTTCAAAGGATCCTAATAATGAACTGCCCGGTCCGGATGATCTGTACCAGGTTGGGACTGTAGCATCTGTCCATCGCCTATTTCGGGCTCCAGATGGCACAATCCGGCTGTTAGTACAGGGAATCACCCGCTTCCGAGTTCAGAAGTTTGTCCAGGAAGAGCCGTACCTAAAAGCCAAGATCAAACTTTCTCCGGTTATAGTCGAGCGTGATCTGGAAATTGACGCCTTAACCAGGCAGGCTCGAGATCAATTTTCAGAGATCACAAATCTGGTGCCCTCAGTTCCCAAGGAACTGGTAGATGCAGTAATGACCCTGGATGATCCACTCCAGGTGGTATATACAGTCGCAAATTTCCAACGTCTGGAATTAGAAAAAGCCCAGGAACTTCTCGAACTTGATTCGGTCTCGGAAAAGCTGCGTAAATTGGTCAATTTCCTGACCAAGGAACTGGAAATGCTGGAAATTGGCCAGCGGATCCAAAATCAAGCCCGGTCAGAGATCGAAAAAGTACAGCGGGATTATTTCCTCAGAGAGCAAATGAAAGCCATCCGCTCTGAATTAGGCGAGGATGAAGATCAAGCTGTAGAGATCGATGAATTCCGGCGCCAGATAGATGAAGCTGGAATGCCGGAAGAGGCAGATAAACAAGCCAAACGCGAACTGGATCGTTTGTCCCATTTACCCTCTGCTGCTGCGGAGTATGGCGTTATCCGCACTTACTTGGACTGGATGGTTTCGATGCCCTGGGTAGATATGACAGAGGATAATCTGGATATTTCCCGAGCTCGGCTAGTATTGGATGAAGACCATTATGGTTTGGAAGATGTCAAAGAAAGAATTCTTGAATTCCTGGCCGTTCGCAAACTTCGCAAGGAACGAGAAGAGGAATTTGAAAAGGATAATTATCAAGATGATATTCGGCAGATCCGGGAAGGTGTGATCCTCTGTTTTGTGGGTCCTCCAGGCGTTGGGAAAACTTCCCTTGGCAGATCTATCGCCCGCTCCCTGGACCGGGAATTCATTCGAATTTCATTAGGAGGCGTGCGAGATGAGGCCGAGATCCGGGGACACAGACGGACTTATATCGGAGCCATGCCGGGCAGGATCCTTCAGGCCTTGCGCCGGGTGGGCAAGAATAACCCGGTATTTATGCTTGACGAGATAGATAAACTGGGACGGGATTACAGGGGAGATCCAACTTCGGCATTGTTGGAAGTGCTTGATCCAGAGCAGAATAATGAATTCAGAGACCATTATCTGGAGGTGGCTTATGACCTTTCGAAGGTGATGTTCATTACCACTGCAAATTGGCTGGAGCCTATTCCTTCACCGCTGCGTGACAGGATGGAAATCATCAAATTGTCCGGTTATACCGATAGGGAAAAGAAAGCCATTGCCAAGGGTTATTTGATCCCTAGGCAGATCCGGGAGAACGGGTTGCGCAAAGAGGAAATATCCTTTACAGATCCAGCCTTACAGCTGATTATCCGCTCTTATACAAGGGAATCCGGGGTTCGTAACCTGGAACGCGAGATAGGCACTCTCTGCAGAAAGGTAGTAACACTTATCGCTGAGGAAAAAGTAACAGCCGTAAAGATAGGCGTGAAGGAAGCTACTGAATATCTTGGACGCCCCCGATATTATGGGGATGAAGAATTGGCCAATCGTACATCAGTCCCTGGTGTGGCGACTGGGTTAGCTTGGACATCTACAGGCGGAGAGATTCTATTCGTAGAAGCAACCTCCATGCCCGGGAAGAATAATTTCCAGCTTACAGGATCCCTGGGAGAGGTGATGAAAGAATCGGCTCAGGCCGCTTTGTCTTACGTCCGCTCTAAGGCGGATAAGCTGGGATTGAATATGGATTTCTTTAAGGATCAGGATATTCACCTGCATGTTCCCGCCGGTGCGCAGCCGAAGGATGGCCCATCCGCTGGTGTGACGATGGCAACTGCCCTGGTATCATTGATCTCAGGCAGGCCAGTAAAAGGAAATATTTGCATGACGGGTGAGATCACCCTACGAGGACAGGTTCTGCCTGTAGGCGGTATAAAAGAAAAAGTCCTGGCAGCTTACCGGGCTGGATCGACAATGGTCATCCTGCCCAAGAAGAACCAGGCAGATTTGGAAGAGGATATCCCCCAGGAAGTCAGGGATAAGATCAATTTTATCTTCGTTGAAAATATTGAAGAAGTACTGGAGGCTGCTCTGACTAAAAAGAAAAGCACCCCCAGGAAGAAAAAAGTTTCCTGAACGGGTTATAATAACCAAGTATATTGTATTAAATTGCGCTGAGGAACAACATTTAGAAGACAGAATATTATTACAGCGGGAAACAGCTTCAATATTTGAGATTGATTTGATTTCTATTCAATTTTCCCCGCTATTTGAATTGTCTATTGTTCCCACCGTGATGATATAAAAATTTGAAAGCAGAGACATATTAATCTATGTCTTATTGGGTTGGATATTCACTATGTCCAGACCCTGTATTGCTTCAATAGAGAGGTAATAGTGGCAAAACAAATTAATAATACCGGGTTAACCTGGTTTACAATGGATTTACATTTACATACTCCGGCTTCAGCTGATTATCTGCAGCCGGAAATTGGCTATTTGGATATTCTCCAACAAGCTGCTATAAAAGGTCTGGATATCATCGCGTTCACAGACCACAATACAGTTGCGGGTTACCGCAGGATGCAAGAAGAGATCGATCAATTAAAGCTGCTTCAACAGCTCAATCGCCTGCTGCCTGAAGAGGAAACCCGCCTGTCTGAATACCTAAAATTGCTGAAACGGATGTTAGTATTACCCGGATTTGAATTTACGGCTACTTTTGGGTTTCATATCCTGGCTATTTTTCCTGAAGATAAACCACTTCGGGATATTGAGCATTTACTGCTGGCATTGAACATCCCCTCAGATCAACTGGATGAAGGTAGTGTGACAGTTGGTGCGAGTGTGGATGTGTTAACGGCTTATAAAGCCATTCATGAAGCTGGAGGCATGGCCATTGCCGCTCACGCAAATTCCAATAATGGTGTTGCCATGCGCCGATTCCCATTTGGAGGGCAAACTAAGATCGCTTACACTCAGGATCCAAACTTGATTGCAATGGAAGTAACAGACCTGGTGAAAAAAGGACGCCATGCTACTGCGTCTTTCTTTAATGGCAATAAACCGGAATATCCCCGGCGCTTGCACTGCATCCAGGGGTCTGACGCCCATCTGTTGAACAAGATCTCAGCTTTTCAGACTAAATTAGGTGTAGGAGATCGGACCACGGATGTTCGGCTTCCGGAAAAGAGCTACAAAGCGCTTAATGATCTCTTTGAAAGCAATAACTTCTCCCGGACCCGGCCTCACCAGCTCAGTTCTCAGCCCGCGTATGACTTCGTCCGTGATGCCCGTGAGGAAGGGGCAACTTTCATGCAAGATTTCCATGCGAATATCTCCGTTCGGGGTGGAAATTTATATGACGTTATCGCTGATATTTGCGCATTTGCCAATTCCAATGGGGGGACGCTGTATTTGGGCCTGTCCGCTCAGCCAGGGAAAGCTGTTGAGGGCGTCCCTCGTCCTAATCAGGGCATTGAAAAACTACAATCCGAAATTAATAAACGCATCAGTCCGGAATTATCCTGCAAATTTGAAGTTCAGGAAACGGGAGGCAAGAAGGTTATTCAGGTGATGATCCCTAAGGGTGATGATCCGCCTTATGCGGTAGATGATAATAAGATCTATTTGCGCACAGAAACTGAAACAGGTATGGCTGTTCGAGATGAGATCGTGGATATGGTGCTCCAGGGAAAGAAAAGACAGTTAGGAGGAAAAGCTGCGGTCCAGGCTGACCCATTGCCGATCTTAAGTTCAAAAGACGTTGGTGATGCAAAAACCAAAGATGAGGTTGAATCAGATGAACAGGCTCCTCCTCGTACAGGGGTGGAAATTGTCTCAGTGGACAAGCGCGGTGGAGAAAACTATTTTACTGTCCGGGATCTCCGAAATGGCAGTATGGTGAAAAACGTTACTCTGAAGTCCTCCCGAAAGTTATGGCATTATGCTATCTCGCAGTACTCAAAATTACCTGCTAAGATTGAAAAAATGGATATCACCTGGCAGGGTGACCTGGGTTTGGTCTTCCAGAAGAAGAGGGGAAACTTTAACAGCTATGACTTGATCCAGCGTACCAGTGATGGATACCGCCACTATTATGGTGTTACTGATGATGGTATTCATAACTCCTGGGAAGGTTTGATCTAAGGATTGATCTATGAGCCTTACATTTGCCATTTTGACTATTTCTGATCGGACTTCCGCCGGTACTCGGGAAGATCTCTCAGGACCAGTTCTTGGTGATGCTGTTGAAAGGGCAGGTTGGGTTGTTTCTGCGACAGCGATTATCCCTGATGAATCCCAGCAGATACAGGACCAATTAATAACATGGGCTGATTCAGACGAAATTCAAATCATTCTCACAACAGGTGGGACCGGATTTGCCCCTCGGGATATCACACCTGAGGCGACTGAAGCGGTGATTGACCGTAAAACTCCAGGTCTCGTAGAAGCGATGCGGGCAGGTAGTTTGAAGATCACTCCCCATGGGATGTTATCTAGGGCAGCAGCCGGGATCAGAAAGAACACCTTGATCATTAACCTGCCCGGAAGCCCGAAGGGAGCCCTCGAGAATTTTCGAATCGTTGCCCCCGTTTTACCCCATGCAGTACAATTGCTGGAAAATGACGATCGGGCAGAGGTTGGCCACCGCCCTGGTCGGGCAATATAGTGTTTTTCTTGTTATGAAATTGAGTAAGGATTAACTAAATATTGAACTTCAGTAACTTCGGAAGTCTTCAGGCGATTCAACTAAAAAGACAATCACCTGCCAGACTTCCGAAGTTTTGTTTAAATTATTGCTAAAGGCTAAAATTCCGAAGTCATGGATTGGTTAGAAAGTTATATATCTCACCTTGAAGACTTTGGAATGTAGTAAATACTCTTTGTTAAATCCTCACCGGTCCATCCTCAAAGACTTTACGGGCGATTACCATGCGCTGGATTTCGCTGGTTCCCTCGCCGATAGTCATCAAGCGGGCGGCTTTGTACATGGCCTCCACAGGATATTCTCGGCTGTATCCATACGATCCATGGATCTGGATTGCGCTGTAAGAAGCCCGTTCAGCCATTTCAGTGGCAAATAATTTTGCTACCGCACCAGCTTGTGTAAATGGTTTTCCCTGATCTTTTAACCAGGCGGCATAATAGACCATCAAACGGGCGGCATGAATTTCTGCGGCCGCATCTGCAACCAGCCATTGAATAGCCTGGTGTTCCTTCAACGCCTTCCCGAATGATTGCCTTTCCTTAGCATATCGAACTCCTTCCTCAAGAGCGGCTTGGGCTATTCCTACGGACAGTGCGCCAACGCTGATCCGCCCTCCATCCAGGATCTTTAATGTCTGCTGTAAACCCTCACCTTCAACGCCGAGGGTATTTGTTAGCGGGACCCGGACATTTTCGTAACGGACCTCATGGCTGTGGGTCCCGCCGGCCCCCATTTTCTTTTCTGGAGGGGCAACGGTCAATCCTTCGGTATCAGTAGGAACCAGGATTAAACTCATTCCCCGTGATCCTTGATCAGGATCCGTGACTGTCAGGGTGACAATGAATTCTGCATCTCCAGCATTCGTGATCCAGGCTTTGGACCCTTGAATGACCCAATCACTACCATCTTTAATTGCCCTGGTTTTGACATTTCTAAGATCTGAACCCGCCTGGGGTTCAGTTAGTGCCAGGGCAGTTAATTTTCCCTTTCCGGTAGCTACATCAGGAAGGAATTCCTTCTTTTGATCATCTGAGCCAAAAAGCACCACGGCCGCGCAGCCCAGTTCGTTGTGGGCTTCAATGGTCAACGCTGTTCCACCATCTCCCCAGGCTAATTCTTCGATCGCGATGGCAGCGCTGATAGCATCTAACTCTGAGCCGCTATATTCTTCAGGTACACTCATTCCTAAGAGCCCCAGAGGCCCCATTTTTTTTATCACTGATGGGGGGATTTCTTCTTTTTCGTTGATTTCCTGGGCGAGCGGTTTTAACTCTTTGGCAGCAAAGTCATGAACTGCTTTTCGCCATAATCTTTGTTCTTCTGATAATCGAAAATCCATTTTCCACTCCTTTGCAGATGCAGTTGAAGAACGGTGTTTAGCCTCCGATTTCCTCCGGAGGTAACATAGAGCTTACCTACATTCTATACGGAAGTTCATTCAGAATCAAATTAATCATGGCTAAGACCAGGAATGGTCTCTGGTAGAATCAAGGTATAAAAAGGTCATATGAATGGAAAATACATCTCAGGCAGCAAATCCTGTTGTGATCATCACTGGCGCATCTTCAGGTATTGGAGAAAAAGCCGCGATAACTCTGGCTAAAAATGGTTATCGGGTAGTGATAGCTGCCAGGCGGCAGAACCGCCTGGAGGAAATTGCGGAGCAGATCCGCAAAATGGGAGGGGAAGTTCTCCCAATCCAAATAGATTTATCGCAGGTCGACCAGATCAGGGATCTTGTGGAGAGAACTAGGAGTGTTTTTGGACAGATTGATATCCTGGTCAATAATGCAGGATCAGCTCGACATTTATGGTTGGATGAACAATCCCTGGAAGACGACATCCAGAATCAACTGCAGGTAAATTTGATTGGGATGATTCAGCTAACCCGGCTTGTCATTTCGGATATGGTAGAGGCAGGGTCTGGCCAGATCATCCATATTTCTTCCATTGCGTCCTGGGTGGGAGTTCCCACATATTCCATCTACAACGCAAGCAAGTTCGGCTCCCGAGGTTTTTTGGCCAGTATAAGGCGAGAACTTAGGGGAACTGGAGTAATAATATCGGAAATTTTCCCGGGAGCAGTGGATACTGAATTTGGCCAGAATCCAGATGTGAGCTGGAAAACCACTACAGTAACGCCAAAATTTGCTCTATTATCTGCTCAGTCTGTTGCGGATAAGATACTGGATATGATCCAAAGGAAAAAAACAAGATCCGTGATCCCTGGTTTTATGTGGCTTGCGATTTGGGCAGATGCCCACATTCCCTGGTTTATCAGCTGGGTGTTATCGAAATATTTTTATTCCTCGGATGGTGTGAGATATACCTGGCGGCAGAGAAAGGAATAAGAAAAACAGCCTGCAAAGGCTGTTTTTGGGGTCTGGAATATCCTATTTCTTTTGTTTTTCTTCTGGTTCTTCTTTTACTGAGTCAAGCTTGAACTTGTTGTCTTCTTCCAGGATGTAGATCCCATTCCGGACTTGGTTCAATACCCGCTCTAGCGCGATCTCCAGATTGGTTAATGTTTCTGCAACATATTCGTCAGCTCCTGCCTGAGTATTTTTAGCCTTAACCTCAGCTTCGGATTCGATCTGGTTGGCTTTTTTCCGGGCATCCTGCACGATGATGTCTCGATCGGTCAGCTTGTCGCTTTTCTCTTTGGCAATATTTACTGTGCGATCCGCCTCTTCTTTGGCCTGGGCGATCACCCTATCTTTAGTGGCTAATACTTGTTGGGATTTCTTTACTTCTTCTGGAATGGCAACACGCATCTGGTCGATAATGTCCAGCATACGGTCTTCATCAACTATTACATTATGTGTGAAAGGAATGGAACGGCTGTGGTTTATCAATTCTTCCAATCGATCCACAAGATGCAAAATGTCCATTATTACTCCTCCAAAAGAGTACCCTTTTAGTATAACATGAAAAGGATTTCGTTAATCTCTCAGCGAAGTGTGGGGAACGATATTTTGGTCGCTGCCAAGCTCTAAAAATCGATCCCGTAACGCTTTTTCTACGTATTCTGGAACCATGGAACTGACATCTCCATCTAGTGCTGCAATCTCCCGGACCGTGGACCCGCTTAAGAAGCTGTGATCCTTATTTGTAATCAAAGCTATAACTTCAATATCTGGAGAGAGACTATGATTAGCTAAAGCCATTCGGAATTCATATTCGAAATCAGAAAAGACCCGCAACCCACGAACGATCACCTGAGCATCGATCTGGTGACAGAAATCAACCGTCAGACCACTATACCCCATGGTTTTGATATTGGAGATCGGTTTGAGAGCGCGTTTGGCAAGCTCTATTCTCTCTTTTGGTGGGAATAGAAGTAATTTCAACGGTTGATCATACACTGCCACAATAACTTCATCGAATAAGCGGGAAGCACGCTGGGCAATATCAATGTGTCCGTAGTGGATGGGATCAAAAGTGCCGGGGAAAACTGCTCTTATCATCAGTAGCTCCTCAACATGTTCACCTGCTGTTTAACTGATATCTCCAGCATTCTTTTGGGTCCAGAATTCTTTGACCGCTTTTGCCAGCGGCTGATGATTTTCCTGGCTCAGATCTGGGTCCTGACTGAATAGTGCCGAGGCCTCTGTGCGGGCCCGTTCTACCAGGTCTAGATCAGTAATGCTGGCTAGTTTTAGTTCTGTATATCCTGATTGGCGTGTTCCTAAAAATTGACCAGGGCCGCGAATTTCCAGATCTTTTTCTGCCAGAACAAAACCGTCATTGGTTTCAATCATGGCTTGCAGCCGTTGGTTCTCAATTTCTTCTATTGTTCCGGGGACAAGGATGCAGTAGGATTTCTGATCGCTGCGTCCTACCCGACCACGGAGTTGATGGAGTTGTGCCAAACCAAAACGATGGGCACCTTCTACCAGCATAACTGTGGCATCAGGGATATCAAGGCCTACCTCCACAACTGAAGTGGATACCAATATCTGGATTTCCTTATCCCTGAAACGGATCATAACTTCTTCTTTTTCGGATGGATTTAGCTGACCGTGCAGCAGTCCAAGCTTGTACGTCGGAAACACTTCTTCTTGCAGACGAGTGAATTCATCCACAGCAGATTTTTCATCGATTTTATCGCTTTCCTCCACTAGCGGGTAAACAATAAACGCCTGGTTTCCTTTATCAACCTGCCCGCGAACAAGTCCAAAGGCCCGCTCGATCTCACTGGGATTCAGCAAATGAGTTTCTACTGGAATACGCCCCGGGGGCATTTCATCGATGACCGATAATTCGAGATCACCATATATTGTCAACGCCAGGGAGCGAGGAATTGGTGTCGCTGTCATTACAAGCAGATGGGGATTATTACCTTTCTGCCGTAAAGTGCCTCTCTGTTCCACACCAAAGCGGTGTTGTTCATCAACAATCGCCAGCTGCAAGTTCTGAAACTTGACTGGATCCTGGAGCAGGGCATGAGTGCCAATGATCAACTTGATCTCTCCATTGGCAAGTTGTTTACGGAGGGCTTCTTTCTCGTTATCAGGGGTAGCACCGATTAGCAGGGCAATCTGATTTTCTGCTAAGTCTTCAGATCCACTTGCCAGCAGTGTTTTCAGACTCTGAAAATGTTGTTCCGCCAGGATGCTGGTAGGAGCCAGGAATGCAGCCTGTGCTCCACCGCGGATGACAATCAATGCTGCCAACGCGGCGATCACGGTTTTTCCAGAGCCAACATCACCCTGAAGTAATCGATTCATCGGTGTTCCGGAACTCAAGTCGGCCCGGACCTGGTCTAGAGCTTTTTTCTGGGCTGTTGTCAGCTGGAAGGGCAGAGATTCAAGTCGGGGCAGAAGCCAATCTTCAGGGCTCTCAAACGCTGCGCCGGTTCGGCTTTCCCACTGTTTCTTTTGATTCAATACACCCATCTGCATCAGGAAGAGTTCTTCAAAAGCTAATCGCTGCCTGGCTTTTTGGAGTGATTGGTCGGAATCCGGGAAATGGATCTCCCGGATCGCATCCGATAAACCACTTAGAGAATGATTGGTTCGGATGTTCTCGGGAAGAGGATCTGGAAGGTGAGGGGAGTATTCTTCAACAATATCGTGGATCACACCCCGGAGCCATTTCTGAGTTATGTCCTTTGTGAGTGGATAAACCGGTACAATGCGATTGGTGTGGAGCTGTTTTTTGCTTAGGGGTTCCCACTCTGGACTATTCATGACCAGGCGGCCCAAGTATTGTTCTACCAGGCCGCTTAATACGACTTGTTTCGCTTTTTTGAGCTGACTTTCGATCCAGGGCTGATTGAACCAGGTAGCGCGGATTGCGCCGCTTTTATCCGATATCAGCGCTTCAACGATCTTCATTTTTCCGCTGCGTACTGCTCTTGAAGAAACGCTCTCCACCGAGCCGATAACAGTGACAAACTCGCCATACCAGAGACTTCCAATTGGTTTTAGCTTCGAGTAATCGTCATGCCGCCGTGGAAAGGTATAAAGCAGGTCGTTGATGGATTGGACACCCATTCTCTCAAGAGCTTGCTGTTTCTTTTCACCGATGCCTTTAACGGTTGTGATCGGAGCCTGAAAATCCAGATCAAGGATTGGTTTGGGAGGTTCCTTTTTGGGTGCAGGTTCTTGGGGAACCGGTTCAGGTTTTTCTGGTTCAGGAGTTGGAGCGGGCTCAGATGTTTGGGGTTGGGCAGGTTCTGGGTCAGGCCGTGTTGGAGGTCGTTCGGTTTTAGGTGGTTGTTCCTTGGTATCACCCTCCACACCTATTTCTCTGGTAACGCGCTGCCAGATACCTTTTAGTGCCACTTCGCGGGAATCCTCACTTAAACGGTGATAATCTCGCAATCGGCTGATCACAGCCTGGATGATCTGTTCTGATAATTGATCTTCTCTGGCTTCCATTTCCCAGGCGGAGAGGATATTTGAAAGTCCACCCATAACCGCCTTGTTATCATAATCCCGCTCAGCTTCTAACCGGAAGAATTTTCGTAGTTTCTGTATTGATGGTTTCATTAGGGTTATTTTACCACCGCTGCAAAACCAATCCCATTGGGGCCAACATGTGTTCCAATGATTGTGGTGACATTTACCAGCAAGGGATTGGGAATTTCTGGAGGGGAGAACTCTTCAATGAATCTCTTTCCGGTTTCTAAGGCATTTGTATGCAGCACAGCCAGGTATTCAAGTGTGCCCAGATTCCTGATGGATTCCCCCAGAAACTGGATTCCTTTGGATCTGGCTCGAGCCAAGCCCCGATTTAATACCTGCCCAGCTTTAAGCTCAACGATTGGTTTTATATTCAATAATGACCCCAGCCGAGCTTTAGCCCAGGAGACTCTTCCGCTGCGGTGGATGTACTCGAATGTATCCAGCAGGGCATAAACATAAACTCTATCCTTCACAGTTTGGATTGCATTCAGTATCTCGTTCAGGGGTTTCTTTTGCTGAGCCAATTTAGCAGCATGGATGGCCTGGAAGCCCAGACCCAGACTGAGTTGTTCGCTATCAACAACATTTATGATCCTTTTGAATTCCTGGGAAGCCAGTCTGGCAGAATTATATATTCCGCTTAGCGCGCTCGCTGCATGAATGGAGATGATGTTGGAGTATCCATTTTCGAATATCTGCTCATAAAGATGTTGAAATCTGCCCGACGATGGTGCAGCCGTGGTAGGCAATTTTTTCAAGGTGGGGAGACGAGTGTAGAAATCATTCCTGGAGAGATCAAATCCGTCCAGATAGGTTTTATCTTCCAGGGTTAGATCGACCGGGATCTGAAAGATGCCTAATTCTTCCCGCAGATCAGTGGGGATGTCGGAAGTGCTATCAGTGACAATGGCTGTAGACAAAGATCTTTCTCCTGATTATAAAAAAGGCGGAGCTTACGAATAAGTCCGCCGGTGAGGGACACAAGATCGGATTTCTTTTCTATCTATTCGATCGAAAAAATGAATTGGTAATGAGGCTGCCCGCCATACTGCAATTCAACTTCTTGATCAGGATATTTCTCCTGGATGAATTCAGCCATTTTCTCGGCATCTTCCTTAGATATATTTTCACCGTAGAACAAGGTGATCAAATCCAGGTCTTCTGCTTTGGCTGTTTCCAGGAATATCAAGCAGCCTTCTTTCAGGGATTTATTGGAACCAACTAATTTGCCATTATGGAGAGAGATGATCTCTCCTTCCTTTACTTCAATACCGTCGATCTCAACATCCCTGACGGCCGTAGTGATCTCTCCACTCTCAACTTCTTTAGTGGCTGAGTTCATATCTTTTGCAACATCGGCCAATTCTTGCCCGGGGATCAATCGCAGCATAGCAGCTAATCCCTGGGGTACAGTTACTGAGGGGATTACTTCAACCTGTTTTACCGAGACTTCAGCCGCGGATTTTGCAGCCATCAGGATATTCTTATTATTGGGGAGAATGATTATCTTATCGGTTGGGAGGTCTTCAAATGCAGCCAGGATTTCCTGGGTGCTGGGATTCATAGTCTGACCGCCCTCGACAATTGCTGCTGCGCCTAGGCTGGCGAATATCCGGGAAAAACCTGCTCCTGGAGAGATAATGATCAGCGCAACATCATCGGGTCCCACCTTAGCCAGCTTGAGGGGTTCCTCTCGCCTACCTCCAGCTGGAGAATCTACCTGGATCATCAAATTTTCGATGTGAACTTTCGTGATCGTACCCAGAGTCATTGTGTAATCAATGGGTTCGTAGCGTTTTTCCGTCGGCACATGGATATGCATACGGTAGATGCCGTCCCCTTCACCTACCTGGATGGAAGTACCGATCTCTTCAAGATCCTCGTAATAACTTTCCAGCACTAAAGGTTGGTCAGGTTGAAAATCGACAATGACCTCATAGTCCTGGCCGGGTTCTGCGTTATTCAATGCTTCCTGCTGGCCGATCACTGAGAGGGGTTGAACGTGGACAGGTTCAATATCGAGAGGTTCTCCGTCAATGAAACGCACCATGCCTTCAAAGATGTGCATCAATCCCTTACCGCCGGCATCAACCACTCCAGCTTCTTTAAGCACATCCAGAAGTTCAGGGGTGTGTTCCACCGAAACCTGGGCTGCGTCAGTTACAATTCTGAGGATTTGATAGGGGTCTTCTGTGTCTTTCAGGCATTCTTCTGCTGCAATTGCCATATCTTTACACACTGTTAGAATTGTGCCTTCCACAGGGCGAACGACCCCTTTATACGCGGTATCTCGGCCTAGTTTCAAACCTTCAACAAAGAATTTTCCGTTCATGGTCTCACATTTTTCAAGACCTTTTGAAAAACCTCGCCAGATCTGGGATAGGATCACTCCCGAGTTACCTCTGGCACCCATCAATGCTCCGTGAGCAAGTTTTTCTGCTAATAACCCCACAGCCTTTTCGGATGAGTTGGAAATCTCATCATAAGCTGCCTGAAGAGTGAGCACCATATTCGTACCGGTGTCACCATCCGGGACAGGGAAGACGTTTAATGCATTTACTGATTCTTGGTTGGTTCTCAGCCATGTCAAACCAGCGTTCATTAATTCTTTATATTGAACGCCGTCAATTGGCCGGTTGATGGATACCGATTGTTCTTCACTCATACCACTGTACTCCTAAAAGGGATTGATCCTGTTTCCGCATTTTATTCGCCGTTGCTGATGCGCAAGCCTTGAACATGGATATTGATTTCATTCACAGGAACTCCCAAGGATCTTTCAACCTGGTAACGCACAGTATTAGCAACACTGGCGGCAACAGATTTTATCCGGGTGCCATATTCTATGATGATGTAAATATCAATATTGATCTCTTGGTTTTTGTATTCAACATCGATGCCGTGGGTTGGATCCTTGACCAGGGCATGGGCGAGTTCGTCAGCGATGTTCTTTGAGGCTAATCCAACAACGCCGTAAGATCGTTGAACTGCCTGGAAGGCAATTGTTGCGATGGCTTGTTTAGAAATTTGGATGTCGCCCTTAGATGTATTCTCTTTCATCATGGAAATCACCATTCTTTTGATTGATATTTGCAGGATAACTCACAGATGCCAAATTTTAACATAAAATGAGGGGAAAGGTAGGTATCCTCTTGTTGAATGGTTTGTTGTATGGTAAGATTGGCGGGCTTGACAAAGGAAGGAGGCATCGGTTTTTGAATGTTGTTTTTCTAATTTGTTGAGTGTTCAGTTTTATAATTATCAATGAATGAGGGTACTAGCAATGGCGAAATGTGAAAATTGTGGAAAAACTACAGCGTTCGGGCAAAGCCGCCCTTGGTCGAAAAAGACCACAAAACGAAAATTTAAACCAAATCTGCAGCAAGTCACTGTGTATGAGGATGGAAAAAAGATCCGTAAAACCCTCTGCACCCGCTGCATTCGCACTTTAACTAAAGTTTGAACCAATATTTGTAACACTAAAGTTCTTGTTTCGTTGTGAAGAAATTTGAGAAAAGAGAAAAACCCCGAGTCAGATCAGACTCCGGGGTTTTTGATTTAACGTGAATTACAACTTAACAGTCAGTGATTCAATCCCAGCCTGGATGCCCTGGGGATGTTTAAAAATCGCACTAGCGGCCACAAATATTCTAGCCCCCTGGTTATAAGTTTGGTGAATTGTTTCAGGGTTGATGCCGCCATCCACTTCGATCTGGACATCTGGATTTATATCGTCTAACATCTTTCTGATTTGGTCAATTTTCGGGAGGACTTCAGGCAAAAAGGATTGTCCAGAAAATCCCGGGTTAACACACATTACCAGAACCAAGTCCACATTTTTTAAATATGGCTGTATTTTTTCTGCACTGGTGCTAGGATTGAGAGTGATCCCGGCTTTGCAGCCCAGATCGCGAATCATTTTTTGGGTTTTGTCCATATCCGGGCAGGTTTCGATATGCACTGTGAGTATTGAAGCGCCTGCAGCGGCGAATTTATCCAGATAGCGCTCAGGTTCTTCGATCATCAGGTGTACATCTAGCGGCAGATCTGTCGCCTTTTTACATGCATTCACAATGTGAGGGCCCATGGAGATATTAGGCACAAAGTGTCCATCCATCACATCGATATGGAACCAATCCGCCCCGGCATCCTCGGCCTGTTTCATTTGATCCCCGAGCTGTGTGAAATCAGCCGAGAGGATAGAAGGGGATAACAGATATTTCTTTTTAACCATGTTTTCAACCTTTAACTTAGGGACGAAACGGATAAACTGATTGATCTAATTCAATTTGAAATACACCCAGAGCCAGAATGGGATCAATCCGCCAACGGCAATTAAAGCAAGCAAACCCAGTAATATTGTCAGCCACTGGCGGGCAGGATATTTGTTCTCCAGTGCCAGGATAGTATCCAGATTTGGATCCTCCGGCTGCGCGGGTGGAATTTCTGGAGCAAAGTTATCTTCTTGTGTTTCTGTAAAGCTGATCACAATCCGACCCAATTGATCTGCTGTTCTGTATCGAGAACTTGCTTCTTTGGATAAAACCTTGAGAATGATCTCTTCAAGGGCAGGGGATATCTCCGGGTTGAGATACCGGGGAGAAGGGGGCTCTACTGTTCGGTGCAGAAGTGCCAGCTCTTGCGGGGAAGGATTTGTGAACGGCAGTTGCCCTGTTAAAATCTCGAATAATACTATCCCGAGGCTGTAAACATCTGAGGCGGGTGAAGGGGCTCTCCCGGCAGCTTGTTCGGGGGAGAAATAGGCTGGTGATCCCCAGATCGCTTGAGATCGTTCATCATGTTTGACCGATGCCATAGCTCTAGCGATACCGAAATCAGTCACTTTCAAGCGGTTATCAGGTGTGATCAACATATTATGCGGTTTGATATCACAGTGAACCAGACCCGCCCGGTGGGCGTAGCCGATACCTGCGCAGGCCTGCACAAACAACCGTGATGCCAGGGGAATTGGCAGCGCCCCGGTATTCTTTATGATCTCTTTCAGATCTGTACCGGGAACATATTCCATGACGATAAAAAGTCGGTCTTGGTCAAAACCAAAGTCATGGACAGTAACAATATTCGGGTGTGTGAGATTGGCGGCAGCCCGAGCTTCTTCTTTGAATCGCTCCTGGAAAGCAGTAGAAGCAGAGAAGTCTTTTCTGAGAATTTTTACCGCGATGGTCCGTTCCAACATGAGGTCAGTGGCCTGGTAAACGATGGCCATGCCTCCCTCTCCAAGTTCTTTATCCAGTCGGTAGCGGTCATTTAATATCTCAGACATCTCGGTTTTTCCTGTGGATCAGCGCCGGTTTGATTGTACCATCATCTAATTGACGGTGATATCTGGATAGAGTAAACTCTGATAACATTAAAGGCGATAATCCAAAATTTTCAGGAGTTTAGATGCGGGGTCAATTGATCTATAATCCCATGGCAGGTAAGTTTCCCTCAGAGCCTCTGGTAGCGCGAGCTGGCAAGATCCTGAGTTTTAATGGCTGGGATGTCGATATTATCCAAACAAAAGGGGGAAGCCACATTACCAGACTGGCCAAAAGGGCAGCCGTAATGGACATGGATGCAGTTTTTATTGCAGGTGGTGATGGTTCCCTACACAAAGCGGCCGCGGGTTTATTGGGAAGTCAGACTGCCCTCGCTGTATTACCATCAGGCACAGCGAATGTTTGGGCTCAGGAGTTGGGATTGCCATCCCTGTCTTGGACTAATCTAACGGCACTAGAAACCAGTGTTAAGAAACTGCTGAATGGAACTATCCGGACCATGGATGTAGGGATCTGCCAGGGAATTCCCTTTTTGATGTGGAGTGGAGCAGGTTTTGATGCTTTTGTTGTTCATCATCTTGAACCCCGTTCGAGATGGCAGAAACAGTTCCCGTCCGCTCAGTATGCTGCCACTGTGGCCTGGTATGCCCGTTCCTGGTCAGGTATGAATTTGAAGATATGGGTAGATGGAGAGAGGATCGATGGAACTTATATTGTCGTCCTGGTGACCAACATCCACCTTTATGCCGGAGGTATTGCAGAGGTCTCCCCCAAGGCGATGATTGATGATGGGAAAATGGATCTCTGGTTATTTTCGGGGGACACAATACAGGAAACTCTCCAGCACATATTTGATGTAGCCGCAGGTCGGCACATCGATTCTGATCTAACCAGTCATTACTCTTGTAAGGAAATTAAGATAAAATCGAAAACCGATCTCTTCTTGCAGCTTGATGGTGAGCCAATTCCCCCATCCAAGAGCGTCAGCATCTCAATCAAACCACAATCGCTTAGAGTCTTGGTGCCCAACGATCTACCGCGACCTTTATTTTCAAAAGACCACATATGAAAGATATTATAAATCCCTGGGTGATCGCCGGTTCGATCCTGATTGCCAGTATATTAATAGCTGTTAGTTTTCTGGCGGCAGGCCAACTGACACCTTCTGACCAGTCCATATATAGTGGAGATGCGGTCATTACTGTCATTCCTGTGCCTACCTATACACCAACTCCTTTGCCGACTCAGCCAGACATTCCAGTTGCTACTCCAACAATAGAACCAGCGGTTGGTATCCATATGGACGGATATGTAAAGATCTCAGGCACTGAAGGGGAAGGCCTTCGATTGCGAAGGGATCCCTCCCTGGATGGCGAGATCGTTAATATTGGATTGGAAGGAGAGATATTCCTTGTAATAGGGGGACCTGAAGAAAGGGATGGGTATCTGTGGTGGCAGCTAGAAACTCCCTTGAATGCAACCCGTAGGGGATGGGCTGTTTCAAATTATCTGGAATTCGCCCAAAGTCCTTAAATAAAAAACAGAAGGGAAAACCCTTCTGTTTTTCTAAAGTATAGGCAGTAAGAATTAATCCTTGGTTAGATGAACCAGGTGGTTCTTGAGGTTGTGTCTCACTGCATAGGCCGCCGCTTCAGCTCGGTTGCTGACATCCAATTTCGAGAGAATGCTGCTGACATAATTCCTTACTGTGCCTTCACCCAGGTAGAGAGTTTTCGCGATCTCCCTGTTTGTTTTGCCTTCAGAGACATGGATGAGGACGTGTTTTTCCTGGTCCGTTAGATCCGTAAAGGCCGAAGCCTCTTCGTCCCGGGCAGCTTTTCGGACTTCCTTAAATACTCGCTGGGTTACAGCTGGATCCAGCAAGGCTTCTCCACGTCCGACAGCTTCGATGGCATCAATCAGTTCATTGCTGCCAACTTGTTTTAACATATATCCTGAGGCACCGGCCCGGATCGCTGAGAATAACATTTCGTCCTCAGCATATGAGGTCAGCATGATCACTCTGGTATCAGGGTACTTTTCAATGATCTTTTCGCAAGCCTCTATGCCAGATCCGCCGGGTAGGCGGATATCCATTACCACAACATCGGGACGGAATTGTTCAACCTTGGCAAATGCGTCGGCTCCGGTAGCTGCTTCGGCAACTACCTGGAATTTTGTGTGCCGATTGAGAAGAGATTTTAAGCCCAATCGCACTACTTCGTGATCATCTACTAATAAAATCCGTTGGAAGGACATTTCATAACTCCTGTGATTAGGTGGAGAGAGTATATACTAGAGTGCCCTGGCTGGCAAGGAATTCCATTCCCCCCATTTGGGGGATATTGTTGTATTCCTTGTTAGACCAGAAGAAGAACCTGATGATTGTTCAGGTCATCTTCCGATTGATTCTGATTGTTTTGTGAGGGCGATAAGAGATGTCAGGATGTATTATTCTGCTTTTTCCTGATCCCTTCGGTAATCAACAAAACGGTAACCGACACCGCGTTCTGTCAAAATATATTTTGGATTGGAAGGATCTTCTTCCAATTTTTTCCTGAGATAGTTGACATATAGACGAACGTAATGAGGTTCGTCCTGGTACTCGAAACCCCATACTTTAGAAAGCAGTTGTTCATGAGTGTTCACCCAGCCTGCGTTCTGAACAAGATGATATAACAGTCGGTATTCAGTTGGACGGAGATCGACTTTTTTGCCTTCTACCCAGACTTCGCGTCGGGAAAAGTCGATAGTTAGACGGTCGTCCACTATGATCTGATCAACCTGGTCATCCTTGAAAGATTTTGTACGTCTGAGTACTGCCCGGATCCGGCTGACTAATTCGCGGGGGCTGAATGGTTTGGTTATGTAGTCGTCCGCGCCCAGCTCAAGCCCCTGGATGCGGTCATCTTCTTCGCCTTTTGCAGTCAGCATTATCACTGGAACATTATTAACTTCCCGAATCTTCTTCAGGACCTCAAATCCATTAATATCAGGCATCATAATATCCAGCAGGATTAGATCAGGTAGTTGGGTCCTGACCTGTTCCAAGGCTTCTTTTCCGTTGTAGGCGGTTACTACCTCAAAACCATCCTGTTCCAAATTCAACTGGATGAAACGGACCATGCGTTGTTCATCATCAACTGCCAGAATTTTATATCTTGTTTTTTCGCTACTCATAATTTTTATTCCCTAATGAAGCTGACCACCTCTTCGGCAGTATCTCCAGGTAGTATCTCTAGAAAACTGATCTCAGCCCAGGGCCAGTAAACTGATACTACATTGCGTTCCAGAAAGATCAAGTCTTTGCCATCTTTCTGCCTTGGATTGTTGAGTTTGATCAGCACATCTGTTACCTGAGGCATTTCATCAATTTCTGCAAGCATAGGTTCCGCATTTCTGATGTGGACTATGACTGAACTTGACATAAATAACCGTCCTTATTTCATGTCCTGTGGCAAGATCACATTCATATTGAATTTGCCCAAGGATAACACATCACCATGATTCAGTGGCACTTCTGAGTTAGCTGGGATCTCATAGCCGTTTACGCTAGACCCATTGGCGGACCCCAGATCGACCACAAAGATTTTATTCTTTTCAGGATCGATCCGAATTGTTGCGTGCAATCGGGATATCCCCATATCATAGGCTTCATAATTATTTAGATCTATATCCGGTGTGATCACCTGGCCTTCGACAAAACGACCGATGGTGAATTCATTTTGTTCAGGGATTTCAATTACTTCTTCACGTGCAGTGCTGTAAAGGAGGAAGGTGCTTTCTTCTAGTAGCTTTTTGGGAATCGTTTGAGTGAAGTCAATTTCCAAGGCCCGATTCTGATTAGGATAAACCAGGGTATTCACCCTCTCGTTAGAGGCAAAGGCAATTTGCGAGCCGCACTCTCCGCAAAATAAGGCACCTTGGTATTCCTGATTATTGCATACTTTACAGGTAATCATGTTTTATCCGGTAGAAGCAGCCTCATCGTGCCGTATTTGAGTTGCTTCTTGCCTGTGGGGCTAAAATTATTGTGGGATTTTATATAATCTGCTTCATTCATGGCAATTTTTGCCAGGGCATCTTCCCCTTTTGCCATCAAGTGGGAGGATAGGTTGAGCAATCTTTGATATGCGGTACCTGGATTGCCGCTGGCGACATCCTGCTGAGCTTTTTCCTGCAACCGATAGAAGGTCAGGTGTGAGATAGCTTTGAATATCTCCGTAGCAGGCGGTTCTAAACTTTCGGGATCTGATGTGATCGTCCTTTCTAATGCAAAAGGAATTATTTGGTCCCGAATCTTTTTCTTAATGACGTACTCCCCTGATGCTATTACAGCCTGATCGATGTTTTCAGGAATGGGATTAACCAGGAATTCAAATAAGACACGATGTGGTTTATGTTTCTTCAAGATTCCCAGAGAAAATACCTCTTGGGGTGGTAAAGGAAGAGCTTCTGGAAGGATCCTGAATGCTGAGAGCATTGTTACACCAGGAGCTGGAGTAATTTCCAGGGTCAAGCGTCTTGAAAAAGCCTCTTTAAGGGATGCTACGCTGTGTTCCAGGAATTCCTTGACTTGTTTATGATCATGAATGAAAAGGGATTGTCCGCCAGTCAGGGCGCATAACTGATCAACGAACTCGTCATTCCATTCGATCCCGATCCCTAAACCGCTAATTCCGATATCCTGATCAGCAGCACTATTTGCCAGTGCGATGCAGTTATCCTCGTCTCCGTAAGTGTGGCCATCGGTGATCAGGATTATGTGGTTCACATAATTCAAAGTGGGGTGTTTTCTGATCTCTTCATATCCGGCTTCTAGACCCTGGAATATTTCCGTTCCGCCTTCTGCATAAAGGTCGTTCAGAGCAGTTTCGATTTGGATATCGCTGGGATGAGATTGGCTGGAGAGTAATACCTTGGCCCTGTCGTTAAAGCTGATAACCGAAATAAGGTCATTCTCTCCGAGATCGTTGATGATCTCTTTTGTGGCCGCTCTCAGGATGTCCTGGCGGGGACCTTTCATGGAAGTGGAATTATCCAGAACCAAGGAAATGTTTAATGGGAGATCGTCAGATTTTTGTAGTTCATCCTTGGAGGAAACGATATCAACCAGGGAATAAATAACCTGAGGCTCTTCTAATATTAATAAGGCTGCTTGGCTGTATTCAAACGCAGTCAGGATGCCCGATGATGAATCATGCGTATCCCTGCCCTGATCGTAATCATCTTTTCTGTTTGGGTCAGACAGGATTTTATAGGCTTCCTGAATATCCAGGAAAAGCTGGGTTGCCCCATCATTTTTGTTTACATCTGGATGGGCTTTTCTTGCAGCAAGCCGATAAGCCTTTTTAATAGCTTCTTCCGAAGCTCCTGTTCCGATATTCAACCTGCTGTAAAAATCAGTCTTATCTGCCATGGTTTCAGTGATAACTTAAGAAAATTCTACTAAGATAGCAGAAATATTATCCGGGCCACCTGCGTCGTTTGCCGCATCGATCATTCGGTCACAGATATCCTGGGGGCTAATGCCTGATTTGATGATCGTTTGCAGACCTTCTTGTCCCACAATGCTCCATAATCCATCAGAACATACGAGCAACGATCCGGATTCCGGTCTGGTTGTGGAGATGATCTCCGGTTCAAAAGGTTCTCCCTGTCCCAAAGCCCTGTAGAGAACATTGCGCTGGGGGTGTACCGCCGCCTCTTCCGGAGTAATTTGACCGAGTTCCTGCAAACGTTTAACCAGTGAATGGTCCCTGGTCAGCGCTTCCATGGTGCTGTCCTTGGCGATTGAATATACCCGGCTGTCGCCGACATGGGCAATGGTCATCTGGTCGCCGACTATCAATATGGCTGTTATTGTTGTGCCACCGCCGTAGGAATGCCTTATGATCTCTGAATTGGCTTGTTCGATGCCGTTATAAAAGACTTCCCGGAAGGACATTTCGCCTGGTTCGGGATTTAGTCCCATCATTGGTGTGTAAATCTCTGTTAATATAGTGCCAACAACTGTTCGGATCGCTAGTTCGCTAGCGATCTCACCATTTTTATGGCCGCCCATCCCGTCCGCAACGACGTATAAACCGAAGGGAATCTCACTCTCATTAAATGAGAAGAATGTCGTTAAGGTGAAGAAAGCATCCTCATTATGGGGTCTTTGTTTCCCAGGAGAGAGACCATAACCGACATTGATATGGGGAGAGCTGTATCCAACAGATTTAGTGTCGATCGGAGTGGTTATCTTGTCCAATTCCTTGGTCACAACAGTAGAATCTGTTTCATGTATTACACTTTCAGGTTCAACTGATTTGGGCTGGAAGAAGTTTTTGAGTGTGTTGAGTAGTTTATTGGTCATTTTCTCTCGATTGCTAGGCTGGTAAAGCGTAAAACTTGTTATCAGCTGCACCAATATAAATTATGTCGTCGACAATGATAGGAGATCCGGTGATCTGGCCCTCAGCCTGGTATTTCCATCTTAATCGTCCGCTTCCTGAATGGAGACTGTATACCATACCATCCACATTGCAAAAATATACTGCTCCTTTATAGAAAACAGGAGAGCTGTTGATCTGATTGTCGGTATCAAAACTCCATACCTTTTTGGTTGATTTTGAATTGATACAGTAAAAAGAATTATCCGTTGAACCCACATAAATGTGGTTTTCGTTGGTTGTTGGTGTGCTTATGGAACCGTTATCCATCCGGAAACGCCAAATTACCCATCCGGATTTAGCATCGATAGCATATAACAACCCGTCAAGGGATGTGATATAGATGATATTGTCATTGAAATGTGGGGAAGCTATAACCGAGCGTTTTGCGGCTGTTCTCCACTGGATATTGCCGCTGAAATCATAACATTGGATTTCACCGTTATCGCTGCCAACATACACCCGCTCATTAACCACAAGTGGACTGGACCTGATAGTAGAACCGAGGTTAACACTCCAGGCTTCACGGCCCGCCATTAGATTTAACACATGCAGATGCTCATCATCAGATCCGATGAACAGATGCCCTTCCGCAATCGCCGGTGAAGAATAAATGGCTCCTTCAGTGGGTTGGACCCAAACCTTTTTCCCACCGCGGCAGCTTACGGCATGGACATACTGATCGGTGGAGCCAAAATAAACCTTGTTGTCGTTAATGGCTGGTTTGCTGACGATGCCCCCATCAGCGGCATATTTCCAGATAAACTTTCCGTTATCGGCAGCCAGCGCATACATATTATGATCATATGATCCGAAATAGACCACCCCTTCGTGGTAGGTAGCTGTCCCGCGAATTTCGTCCTCGCAGGTGAAGCTCCAAATGGGGGAGTGGCTTTGATCCTGGAAGAATTGTGTTGCCTGGGCTACTGAGATCTCTTCTTCCAGCATTCCAGTTTGCTGGGCGAGGGAGATCAAGGCTTTTCGGAAAATAGCGGCATTTTCGAACCGGTCTGGCGGATTGTACATTAATGCTGTGTTGACAATGGTTTCGAGAGCAACAGTGACATCGGGGTTTGCTTGCCGGATGGGGCGTTCATCAAAGGTGAAGGGAGGTTCAGTTCGAGGATCCTGGTTGGTTAACAGATGGTGAAGGGTCGCGCCCAGGGCATAGATATCCACTGCGGGGGAAGCTTCACCACGGTACTGTTCGGGAGGGGAGTAACCCTCGGTTCCTATCATGGTTCCCTTGGATCCGGTCTGGAAGGTTTTGGCGATGCCAAAGTCTACCAGGCGGATCTGATTCCTGCGGGTTATCATCACGTTTGCTGGTTTGATATCCCGGAAAATGATTGGTTCTGGTTCATGTGTGTGAAGGTAATCCAACACGTCACAAAGCGCGATACCCCAGGAAATTACTTCCTCATCATTGAAAGGTGCCCGGCGCTGTTGGAGTTTGATTTCAAGGTTATCACCCTCAATGAATTCCATCACCAAGTAGGACCTGGCACCGAGGGTGAAATAGTCATAAATTGTGGGAATTGCTGGGTGACTGATTGTGGCGAGGATATTGGCTTCTCGTTCAAATCCTTCCACGATGGTTGCTTGGATATCTGAATCTGTTGCCTGGTTGATCATTTCTTTGACAGCAACGACTTTTTCAACCTTAAATCTGAGGTCCTGGGCTCGATATACAGCACCCATGCCTCCCCGACCTACGGTGGACAGGACCTTATACCTACCTTCTAGTTTAGTGCCTGGTTGAAGATATTCAAGGGCTTTTGATCTCTTATCCAGATTTTGGGTAATCTTCCTAGTTTCCAGACCGATCCTCCCGGTGAACTTTCAGTTCACTTTATTATATCCTCTTTCAACTTTCGGCATTTTCTTTAATGAGTGGATTTTATCATAAACACCTTCTTCTTCGCCAACCTGGACGAGAGATAGAGGGCTGAGAGGATCGTATCTAGGGGCTTCATAACGGAATTGCAAGGCAGGGTTTATAATGTAGCTGTGTGTAATATTGGAAAATTAGGGAGTTCACTCTCTGGGATATATGACTATGGACAATTCAACCTATCAATCTCCCTTCTCATGGCGTTACGGTTCTGATGAAATGCGTAAAATCTGGAGTGTCTACAACACCCGGGTACTCTGGCGCAGAATTTGGGTTGCCCTGGCAGAAGTCCAGATTGATTATGGTCTTGTCTCCAGCGATCAGGCTGCGTCTTTGAAAAACAAGGCCGACGAGATTGATCTATCCCGATCCTTGGAAATGGAATCCCAACTTCAGCATGACCTAATGGCAGAGTTGAAGGTCTTCGCTGGTCAATGCCCTGATGCCGGCGGCATTCTGCATCTGGGCGCGACATCGATGGACATCAAGGACAACGCCGAGGTCCTGCAGCAAAAGAGCGCATTGGAGCTGATTCTGCAGCGATCCAAAGAAGTCTTGATCGTCTTGTCCAGGCTCATCCTAGAGTGGGCGGATACACCGCTTATCGGATTTACACATTTGCAGCCTGCAGAGCCGACGACCCTGGGATACCGCCTTGCTCAGCCTGCACAAGATCTACTGAAATATCATCAGGAATTGATTAGATTTGCGGACGGAATCAAAGCCAAAGGTTTTACTGGCGCGGTTGGGACAAGTGCATCTTTTTCTGTCTTGCTTGGAAAGGAGAACCTGCCGGAGTTCCAGAATAAGATTTCTAGGAAACTGGAATTAGATTTCTACCCCGTAGTAAATCAGACCTATCCCCGCGTGCAGGATTATCAGCTGCTTTCTTTGCTGGCGGGGCAGGGCGCAGTGTTATATAAACTAGCATTCGATCTGCGGTTATTGCAGTCCCCAGTCCTGGGAGAATTGGCTGAACCATTTGGGAAAAACCAGGTTGGATCTTCAGCTATGCCCTTCAAACAAAACCCGATCAAGTCTGAGAAAATAAACTCGCTAGGCAGGATCCTGGCACAGCTGCCAAGGACTGCTTGGGATAATGCGGCCCATTCGCTTCTAGAGCGCACATTAGATGACAGCGCCAATCGCAGGATTGTACTTCCGGAAGCATTTTTATGCGCTGATGAGATGCTGGTCACCATGACAGATATTCTGTCTGGGCTGCAGGTAAATGAGGATGCTATCCAGAAGAATCTGGCGGAGTATGGTCCATTTGCCGCTACAGAAAAAGTATTAATGCTTTTAAGCAAAAAGGGAGCGGACCGCCAGGATATGCACCATAGATTGCGGGAGTACTCCCTCCAGGCTTGGGAAGCAGTACGGAAAGGGGACCCCAATCCGCTGGTCGGTTTGATTGCAGATGATCCTGTATTCCTAAATTTCCTGAGCACCGATGAAATAAACCAAGGTATGAAGGGAAGTGGGTATCTGGGTGATGCAGCAGAGCGCGCAAAAGTGTTAGCTGAGCAGATCAAGAGTCAACTAGACATCTAATTGAAAAATCTAAGAAAAAGCCCCTGGAAAGAACTAATTCCAGGGGCTTTTTAAATTGTGTTCCAAGTACTTTCTAGCGCAAATCAGGGGGAGACTCCGGTTTATTGTCCAGGATTCCTTCGATGGTTTCTACCACATCCGCTGTAAGTTGATCCACGATCTCTAGGGCTTTCATGTTCTCCTCAACCTGGGAGGATCTTGAAGCGCCAGTGATCACTGTACTGACATGAGGGTTCAAGAGACACCAAGCGAGAGCCAGTTGGGCTGTCGTACAGCTGAGTTCGTTTGCAACTTTGGATAATTTGATTACTTTCTGGATCTGTTCCTGTGCTTCTTTGTCAGTAAATCGTTTGCGGAGCCATTCATATCCCTCTAAAGTAGCTCTGGAATCTTCAGGAATTCCATCGTTATATTTACCCGTCAACAGGCCGCTCGCCAGGGGACTCCAGATAGTTGTTCCCAGTCCAATCTCTGTATATAACCGCTGGTATTCGACTTCCACTCGCTCCCGGTGAAACATATTATATTGAGGCTGTTCCATAAGAGGGGGTATGAGATGTTCTCGACGGGCTACTCCGTAGGCTTCCATGATCTGTTGAGCGGACCACTCGCTGGTGCCCCAGTAGAAAGCTTTACCCTGGTTGATCAGGTGATCAAACGCCCGGACAGTTTCTTCAATAGGTGTATGAATGTCAGGTCGATGAGCAAAAACCAGATCTACGTATTCTAATCCCATTCTTTTTAAAGAGCCGTCCATCCCTTCGATAATATGTTTTCTGGATAAACCAAGCTCATTTGGGCCGTCACCTCCCCAAAAGATTTTCGTGGAAAGCACCAGATCTTTTTGTTTCCACCCGGCCTTCTTAATTGCTTTCCCCATGATCTCTTCTGCTTGCCCGCTGCTGTAGACCTCGGCGTTGTCGAAGAAATTCACTCCTGCTTCATACGCGATTTTCATTAACGAGACAGCCTTGTCGACATCTACCTGGCTACCGAATGTCACCCATGATCCAAAAGACAGTTACGAGACCTTTAATCCCGAGTTTCCTAAGTATCTATATTTCATAACTAAAACCTCCAGAATATTTTATCGTCGGACAATATTATTCCTGGCTTCCGCCAATACTTTTTTTGATGACCCGGCGATGATAGGGAAAGGTATTCCGTGATAGTCTGTATCAGGTTGGGCGGGGAAGGGTTGTTTTTCTCCAAAGGATTCGATCTTACCCCCAGCTTCCTGAACTACCAGCCAACTGGCCGAAAAATCCCAGATCCGGGCCGTGCTTTCAAATGCCAATACCGCTTTATTATTTGCGATCAAGCATAGGTGGTAGGCTGCTGCACCTAAGGACCGGGTTTTATATGGCAGGTTGACTCTGTAGCGTTTATGCATCCTGGAACAGTGAAAAAAGATAGGAAATAGATTTTTTTCAGAATCTTCTAAAACTTTCAGTGGTTGGCCGTTTAATAACGCGCCTTCCCCCTGCACAGCAGTAAAAAGTTCATCTGTGACCGGAAAATAAAGTGCAGTTGTTTGGGGTATCCCGTTTTCCAGGTGTGCAATTGATACTCCCCAACAACCCAATCCCCGACTGAAATTCACAGTTCCATCCAGTGGATCAATGACCCAGGTATGCTCGTTGTCGGGGTAGATTGTCGATCCCTCTTCACTCAGAATTTGATCTTCTGGGAATTCATCCTGGATCATCTTTTGAATCATTTTATCAGCTGCTTTGTCGGCTTCAGTGACTAGAGAGCGATCCTCTTTCAGATACCCAGTTTGATCACCTTTCTGGTAGAGGTCGAGTAGGATTTTCCCGGTCTGGAGAGCAGCTTTTCTGGCAAGGTCTATTCGTTTTTTATTCATATAACTCCAAGAAATTGTCAGGATAAGTCAGGATTTTTATATTCGATATTGGGGTTGAGGAGGAACTCTGCCACAGCTTTTTCCGGGCTGATCTCTCCTGCCAGTACAGCCCGTTCATAACGTGTGAACCACTTGCTCAATTGCGGCCATCCTAGCCGTAATTCTGCTAAGATCAGGTCAGCGAGGGCTCCGCCTTCTGAAATAAACCCGCTTGAATAAAAATCATCTTCTGCAGCCTTTCGATCATAATCGATCCGCACAATTTCACCCTTCCATGATTGATTCCGGTAGGTGAGTTGAGCATATGTTGCCCTGACATCGCCATCAAAGGGCAGGCCAACAGATCCGGTGTTGATTATTGTAGTATTTACCCACTTCCGGATAAAGGGCTGGTGCGTATGACCTACCAGATACAGGTTGGCATCCTGATCAATTAAACCGGGAAGGTCTGGTCCAGGTGTTTCCGGATAGATCCCGATCCTATCATTTTCAATTGAGGCATGACTAGCCCGGATGAGTTGATTTTCTGCCTTTTCTACTGTGATCTGAACCGGTAAGTCTTTGACTGCCTGGATATCATCATTTGAGAGGGAATCATAGGTAAAATAGATCACTTTCCGGAGCTCATATTCCATCCCAGACCGGAGCAGGGCAGGATCCTCCATCTTCAGGACATAACCCTCATGATTGCCTTTGATAACATACCAGTCAGGGGATTTTCCCCTGTCCTGGATCAGATGCAGGCATTCTTGAGAGCGCGGTCCGCGATTAATGATATCTCCCAGAACAAGCACCAAGTCAGGCCGCCAACGATCAATGTGATCAAGAACGGTAATTAATGCTTGGTAATTACCGTGGATATCTCCCAGCGCAGCTATCTTCATAACTCAGGGCTGTGTTTCGACGATCTGCACGTAATCCAGCGTTTCACTTTCCTTGGATTGAGCGCCCAAGAGCTCGAGAAGGTTTTCGGCAACCTGGGCTTTTTTCTCTGCGTCATCCAGGCTCCAGGTGCGGCTTTTAACTTCCAGGAAAGTTCCCAGGTCAGGCTCATCCAGGCGATCAACATTGATGAAGAACTCAATATCGCGGAAGGATACTTTCCAGCGCTGTCTGTCCTTCTCGATGGGGGTTTCATCGGTTGGTTTAAAGTACTCTTTATAGAATCGGAGACTGTGAGGCGCAGGAGCTATAAACCGGCTGCGGGATAGAAGGACATCCTGGGGGAAGTGTTTCTCTCTCTGAGGTCCGATCAATGTCAGTCGATAACGGACATTCTCGACCTCTCCCTTGGAATCAATGAACTCGTCTTCCCGGTAGCGGAGCCAACCTTCTTCCGGATCTTCAAACTTGAAATAAGTATCAAATTCATGGTAATGGCGGTAATACAGTATCTCCAGTTCGGATTCTTTCAAGTTTGTGATCACTTGTTCTGGATCATCTACTTTGACTTTGATCTGGACCTCATAACTTTCCTGTTCTTCCGCGCCACCGATCGCGATCAGTTTGGAAAATACAGATTGGAATCTTTCGACCAGGAAGCGGTCAATTTTCAATGCAAGAGACTGGGCTTGTGGCAGTAATTGGTCAATATCGATGGTCAATAGCTCCTGGTCCCGCATCAGCCATTTCCCATCAACCATCACATCTGTTACATCAGTGGATTTTGCAGCATATACAAATTGGGCATAGATGCTATTTGGATCGTTGCGGTAATGGGGAGAGTTATGCAGTGTGTTAATATCAACCAGGATCAAATCAGCTTTTTTCCCGACTTCCAAAGATCCTGTCTGGTCTCCCAGGTGAATGCTTTTAGCCCCCATACTGGTTGCCATGGCAACGGCTGTCCGGGCTGGGACGACAGTTGGATCTCCGCTGCTGCCTTTGGCAAGCAGCGCAGCCAGACGGATTTCTTCGAACATATCCAGGTCATTATTTGAAGAAACGCCATCTGTGCCGATGCCGACGTTCAACCCAAGCTCCAACATCCGGTGGATTTTGGCAATGCCAGATGACAATTTCAAATTGGAAGTGGGATTATGGGCTACTCCAACTCCATAGCGCTTCATTTTGTGCATTTCTCTTTCATCAACGTGTACACAGTGAGCGGCAATTACCTTGGCATTGAAAACACCAAATTGCTCGACATAGGGGACAACAGGCATGTCGAATTCATCCAGGCAATCTTCCACTTCCTGGGCAGTTTCAGCGATATGAATGTGAAGAGGGACATCGTATTTTTGGGCCATAGCCGTGGCCGAACTCAGGATATCCACTGTGGACGTATAAGCAGCATGGGGGGCAATAGCTGGAGTGATCAGGGGGTGGCCCTTCCATTTTTTAATCATCTTTTCCGTAGAAGCTAGCGCCTCTTCATAAGAATCGGCATCTGGGGAGGGGAATTTGAGAATGGTCTGACCGCAGATTGCCCGTAATCCCGCTTCTGCGGTAGCTTCAGCAACCTGATCTTCAAAATAATACATATCTGCAAACGTAGTCACCCCTGACCGGATCAATTCCGCACAGGCCAGGGAAGTTCCCAGATGTACAAATTCAGGATTGACGAATTCTCTCTCTACAGGCATTATGTAACCTAAGAGCCAGACGTCCAACCGGAGGTCATCGCCTAATCCGCGCAGTAGATTCATCGGAACGTGAGTATGCACGTCCACTAACCCTGGCATAAGGATCTTTCCCTTACAATCGATCACTTCCTGGGCTTGGTATTCCTTCTGAAGTTCATCCACATCCCCAACGGCCTGGATATGATCATCTACTACTGCAACAGCCCCTTTTTCATAGCGGTTGAAATCATCATCCATGCATAGTACATGGGCGTTTATGAATAATTTGTCTACTTTCTGAACCATATTTACCTCACTTGTGGTTGAAAAGATTGTATCACCTGAATTGGTTATTTTATTCTGGTGTTAATCTTTTCTTCCATATTATAGTTGGGTGATTTTTAAGGGGAATTTTAGGGTTTTTTACACTCTTTCGAAGGCTCAGGGGAAGAGGTTTGGAGGGGTGTTGTATGGTAAAATAGAGCATTGATGAACATCAACAAAATTACCCTTCCAGAGCCTCCAAATGTTATAAAATCCATCAGAAATGGGTTTGATGCTATCACAAAACATTTGATAATATTACTCTTTCCAGTAGGGCTGGATCTCGTTTTGTGGTTTGGTCCTCACCTCCAAATTAAATCCCTCATAGAGGGATTAATTGTGGAAATGAATAATGTATCTGAGCTCATGCCGGCTGATTTTGGAGAAGTAATGGAAGCTGGACAAGAGATCTGGATAGTAGGTGCGGAACGAATCAATCTATTGATTGGACTTCGATCTCTCCCTGTGGGGATCTTTAGTTTATTTACGGGCATCCTGCCGGTAGAAAATCCACTTGGCACTCCAATGTTCTGGGATGTTACCAGCCTTAGCGCTGCGGTTTTGATCGTGTTGTTTGTGTTCCTGATCGGTCTGATGCTGGGAGGATTGTATTTTTCAGCTGTACGACAGGCTGCTTTATATGATGAATTAAAATGGCGCGGTATTTTTCAGGATTGGCCTAGGGTCAGCCTGCAATCCGGTATATTAAGCCTGATCTGGATAATATTTTTCTTGGCGATCTTGGTAGTGGGTAGCTGCGCGGCAACTGGGATAACAATATTCAGCGTATCGCTGGGACAAATGGTCATTATTCTGTTTGGTGTTATTTCTTTCTGGCTGATCTTTCCACTTATTTTCTCCCCTCACGGGATCTACTCAAAGGGTCAAAAAGCCTGGAAGTCATTATTGTCCAGCATCCGGTTAACGAATCTGACCTTTCTGAAAACTAGCTTGTTTATCTTGCTGGTATTGCTCCTCAACCAGGGATTGAACATGCTCTGGCAGGTTCCTCCGGAAAACTCCTGGTTGATGTTGATCAGCGTAATCGGTCATGCTTTTGTGACAACCGGAATGCTCTCTGCCAGTTTTGTGTATTACCAGGATATGAACCGCTGGTCGGAGGAGATACAGTCCCTTAGTCTTCCCCAACCAATAGTTGAAGAACGATCAACAATAGAGAAATAAATATAATCATGGTATGATGCGGGTTTGCGTGAACCTTATTGGAGGTTTTTGTGGCTAATAAGAAACAAAAAATGTCCTATGATGCAAAAGATATCCAGGTTTTGGAGGGTCTAGAAGCGGTCCGCCTCCGGCCTGGTATGTACGTAGGCGGAACTGATATCAAAGCAATGCACCACCTTGTTTATGAGGTAGTGGACAACTCAATCGATGAGGCTTTGGCGGAGTACTGTGATGAGATAGAGATCATCATCCATAATGATGAGAGCGTAACCGTTACTGATAACGGTCGAGGTATCCCGGTGGATATCCACCCGGAATTAAAGGTACCAGCCCTGGAATTGGTGATGACCAAGCTGCACGCCGGTGGTAAGTTTGGCGGCGGTGGCTATAAAGTCTCGGGTGGTTTGCACGGTGTTGGCCTTTCTGCCGTTAACGCTCTGTCCGAATGGTTCGAAGTCCGGGTCTGGCGTAACAAGAAAGAGTATTACCAGCGATATGAAAAAGGTGTACCCGTTACTAAGTTGGAGGTTGTGGGAGATGCTCCCAGGGGAAAAACCGGTACAACCCAGACCTTCTTATACGATAAGACCATCTTTGATCAAGAAATGTCTTTTCAGTTTGAGACCTTGGTGCAGCGTTTCCGGGAGATGGCTTTTGTCACCCGGGGAGTCACTATTAGATTTACTGATGAAAGAATTGATCGTGAGATGAGTTTCTATTTTGACGGCGGTATCACTTCGTTTGTGCGTTACCTGAATCGCAACCGAGAAAAACTCCATCCGGTGATTCATGTTGAAAAGGAAGTTGAAAACATCGTGATTGATGCAGCCTTCCAGTACACAGATGCTTTTGCGGAATCCATCTATGCTTTTGCTAATACCATTAATACCCATGATGGTGGCACACATCTGACGGGTTTAAGAACAGCGATCACCCGGACGATCAATAACTATGCCCGCGCTAAGAAAATATTCAAGGATTCTGATCCTAACCTTTCGGGTGACGATACCCGGGAAGGTCTGACTGCGATCATCAGCGTAAAACATCCTTCACCCCAGTTTGAAAGTCAAACCAAGGTTAAGTTGATGAATGCTGAGGTAAAGACGCATACCCAGCAGGTCGTTGCGGAAGGTGTTGAAGCTTTTCTGGAAGAGAATCCCGCCGCGGCAAAAGCAATCATTAATAAATGCTTGACTTCTGCGAGGGCTAGGCGAGCTGCCAGCAAAGCCAGGGACCTGGTAATTAGAAAATCAGCCCTTGAAAGCATGACCCTGCCGGGAAAACTGGCTGACTGCTCCTCCCGCAATCCCGAGGAATCCGAGATCTATATCGTCGAGGGTGACTCAGCTGGAGGTTCTGCCAAGCAGGGCAGAGACCGTCATTTCCAGGCAATTCTGCCATTGAGGGGCAAAATCCTGAATACAGAACGAGCTAGACTGAACCAAATCCTGGCCAATAACGAGGTTAAATCCCTCATATCCGCTCTTGGTGTAGGTATTGGAGAAGGATTTGATATCGAAGGATTGCGTTACTGGCGGGTAATTATCATGACTGATGCCGATGTTGATGGTGCTCATATTCGCACCCTGCTGTTGACATTCTTCTTCCGTTATATGCAGCCGCTGATTGATACCGGCCATCTTTATATCGCCCAGCCCCCGCTGTACAGGTTGAGCCACAAGAATAAAAAGATCTATGTTTATTCTGAAAAGGAAAAACTGGAACTATTCAAAGAATTGGGCCTCACCCCCGAGAAAGCACAATTACAGCGTTATAAGGGTTTGGGTGAAATGAATCCCATACAGCTCTGGGATACAACCATGGACCCAGAAACGCGCACTCTTCTTCAAGTCACCATTGAAGATGCCGCTGCGGCAGATAGAACTTTCGATATGCTGATGGGATCTTCTGTTCCACCCAGGAAGAGATTTATTATCACACATGCCAATGAAGTAAGGAATTTGGATATCTAGTCAAGATAAACAGATGACGCTTAATCAAGGTCAGCTCCTTCGCGAACGTTACAGAATCATCGAGGTCCTCGGACATGGTGGGATGGGTTCAATATTCCGGGCCGTCGACGAGAACCTCGGTCTTGAGGTTGCCGTTAAGGAGAACTTGTTTACCATTGATGATTATGCCCGCCAATTTCGTCGGGAAGCTACTATCCTTGCCAATTTGCGCCATCCCCATCTACCCCGCGTTTCTGACCATTTCACCCTCGAGGATCAGGGCCAATACCTGATCATGGATTATATCGAGGGGGAAGACCTCCAGGAAAGATTAGAGAGAATTGGCCCCTTTGAAGAAGAAGAGGTTGTCTATATTGGGGCAGCCCTCTGCGACGCTCTGTCTTATATGCATTCCAAGGATCCTGTTGTTCTCCATCGCGATATAAAACCAGCCAATGTGCGCATTACTCCCACCGGGGGTGTCTACCTGGTGGATTTTGGTCTGGCGAAGGTAATACAAGGAGATCAAACCACCACAACTGGCGCTCGGGCGATGACAATGGGTTTTTCACCGCCAGAACAATATGGAGCAGCCAGAACTGATGCCAGGACTGATATATACTCCCTGGGCGCAACCTTGTACACCTCATTGACTGGACTAACACCCGAAGATAGCTTGGCTCAAACAATGGATCAGGAAGAACTCACCCCGGTCCGTGAAAGAAACCCAAAGATCTCCAAGCGAGTTGCAGAAGCAGTTGAAAAAGCACTCCAGGTCCATCCCAATAATCGTTGGCAAATGGCCGCGGAATTTAAGAATGAGCTCCTGAAAGCCCAGAGCGGAAGATTTAATATCAATTTTGGGTTTGATCCAACATCCGCAGCTATGGCAAAAAAACCAGATCCTAAAAAACCTCCCGGTGTGATTGTGCGCGGAGTGGAAACTAAAGAGATCACAAAAAAACGAACCCCTCGGAATGCGGACGCTTCTGCCGATAAGAAAAAAGAACCCCGGCGGCGGTTAAAGATCGATCGGGGAGGGTGCTTGTCTCTGATAGCTCTGTTGACTTTCATTCTGATCCTTGCCGGCGCTGTTTTTTCACTTTTGAATCCCGTATTCACTAAAAATTTATTGAATCTCTGGTTCTAATTCCAACTGATGATAAAAACTTAATATATATATATGTGGTTTTAGGGCTGATAAGCCCTATTTTTTACATATATGATTAAAATCATAACTTTCACCAGATAACTTGTCTGACAATTGACAGAGGGGGGAGAATTTGTTAAACTTGGGGTTGTCAGACAACTTAATTCCAGGAAATATTATGCCTACACTCCTTGTGAAAAATGCTCAAGTTCTGGTTACGATGGACGACCACCGCCATGAAATTCATGATGGTGGTCTTTTTATTAAGGATGGATTTATTGAACAGGTCGGAAAATCTGATCAATTGCCCTCAAAAGCAGATCAGATTCTTGATTTAAAGGGTCATATTGTTCTTCCTGGCCTGGTCAACACACATCACCATTTTTACCAGACCCTGACCCGGGTTGTACCTGAAGCCCAGGATGCCAACCTATTTCACTGGTTGAAGACCCTTTATCCGATCTGGGCCAGAATGAAGCCGGAAGATATCAGGACATCCACCCGGACGGCGCTGGCAGAATTAGCTCTGTCTGGATGCACAACAGCATCTGATCAATTGTATCTATTCCCCAATGGATCCCGGCTTGATGATGAGATCGAAGCCGCGTTGGAGATGGGCTTGCGCCTGCATGCCTCGAGAGGCTCAATGAGCCTGGGTGAGAGCAAGGGAGGCCTTCCGCCTGATAGTGTTGTGGAAGATGAAGGGCAGATCCTGAAAGACTCCCAGCGATTGATTGAAACTTACCATGATGCCAAGACCGGATCCTTTACGCAGATTGTTTTAGCCCCATGTTCTCCGTTCAGTGTCACCGGAGATCTAATGCGCGAAAGCGCTGCCCTGGCCCGTGAATATGGAGTTCAATTGCATACTCACCTGGCTGAAACAGAAGACGAGGTCGACTTCACGATCAAGAAATTTGGTAAGCGACCGGTTGCTTATATGGAAGAAGTTGATTGGGTCGGATCCGATGTTTGGTTTGCGCATTCAGTCTACCTAAATGAAAAAGAAATTGGTGTTTATGCCGAACACGGATGTGGTGTTGCTCATTGTCCAAGCTCGAATATGCGTCTGGCATCCGGAGCGGCTCCGATCATGGAGCTGATTTCCGCAGGTGTGGATGTTGGTATTGGAGTGGACGGCTCCGCCAGCAACGACGGATCACATTTATTAGATGAAACACGCCAGGCGATGCTGCTTTCCCGGGTCAGAGCCGGGATGAAGGGAGCTTCGCGCTCAGGTGGTAGTGACCAGGCAATTATGTCCGCCCGGCAAGCCCTCGAACTGGCAACCCGGGGTGGAGCAGCAGTGTTGGGCCGGAAAGATATCGGTTCCCTGGAACCTGGCAAAGCGGCAGACTTTATCGCATTTGATCTGAATAGAATTGACTATGCTGGTGCTTTGCACGATCCGGTTGCCGCTATGGTCTTCTGTGCTCCAGTTAAGGTGGATTACAACGTGGTGGGCGGAAAATTTGTTGTTAAAGAAGGTCAGCTGACAGCAGTTGACCTGCCGATTCTGGTAGAAGAGCATAACAAAGCAGCAGCACGATTATTAAATGGATAGAAGCGGGCTTTTCCTAGGAGAGTTAAAGATGGGCCGAGAAGAAATCAGCAGTCGAACCAGAACCCTTGTAGATGTTGCGATGGGACGAAAGAAAGCTGACCTGGTGATTAAAAACGGTCAATGGGTTTGCGTTCAATCTGGGGAGTTCCTGCCTGGAACCGACATCGCTGTTGTGGGAGACAGGATTGCTTATGTGGGGGAAGATGCTTCCCATACTATCGGCGATAAAACGAAAGTGGTCGATGCAGATGGAAAATACATGGTCCCGGGGTTGTTGGATGCCCATATGCATGTTGAATCCGGCATGGTGACTATTACAGAATTTGTCAGGGCAGTTGCGCCACGGGGAACAACCGGTATGTTCATTGATCCCCATGAAATTGCCAATGTCTTTGGTTTAGAGGGTGTGCGCCTGATGGCCGATGAGGCCGAGGATCAACCGATTCATGTTTGGGTCCAGATTCCATCCTGTGTGCCTTCTGCACCTGGCTTAGAAACCCCGGGATCATCTATCGGCCCTGATGATGTGGCAGAAGCAATGGAGTGGGATCGGATCATTGGCTTGGGAGAAATGATGAATTTCCCAGGTGTGTATTTAAGCGACGAGAAAATGCATGATGAAATGGCGGCCACAAGGGCGGCCGGTAGGGTGATAGGTGGGCATTATGCTGCTCCCGATCTGGGAATTCCCTTCCACGGCTATGTAGCCGGTGGGCCGGAAGATGATCATGAAGGAACCCGGAAGGAAGATGCAGTGGCCAGGGTCCGTCAAGGCATGAAGGCTATGTTGCGATATGGTTCCGGTTGGTTGGATGTTGAAGCCCAGGTGACAGCAATCACCGAAGATAAACTTGATTCCCGGCATTTTATTCTTTGTACGGATGATTCCCATTCGGAAACTCTTGTAAACGACGGTCATATGGACAGAGTGCTGCGGCATACGATCGGGCTGGGTGTAGATCCTATGACGGCTCTGCAGATGGCAACTATCAATACGGCCGAACATTTCAATGTGGACAAGGATATGGGCCAGATCGCCCCTGGTAGATATGCGGATTTCCTGCTGGTCTCAGATCTGAATGATTTTCGTCCTGATAAAGTATTTGCCAAGGGAAAACTATTGGCAGAATCCGGTGAATGGCAATTTGATCTTCCCGAATACGAGTATCCAGATTGGGCAACCCGCTCCGTGAACATGAAACGTCCCCTGGTGTCAGATGATTTTAAACTAATTGTGGATCAGGAAATCTCTTCTCCAGCAACTGCTCATGTGATCGGGGTTATTGAAGGCCAGGCGCCGACCCAGCACTTGAAGATGCCGGTTGACGTGCAAGCTGGTGAAGTCAAGATCGATCTCGAGAAAGATATGCTCAAAATCGCCCTCGTAGAAAGGCATCAGGCTACAGGCGGTGTTGTAGTAGGACTGGTTTCGGGATTTGGATTGCAGGGAAAATGCGCTATTGGTTCGACAGTAGCTCACGATTCGCATCATATGATCGTTGTAGGTACCGATGAGGAACAAATGGCGATAGCTGCTAACCATTTATCTGAGATCAAAGGCGGACAGGTAGTTATTAAAGATGGCAAGGTTATTGGCCAAGTCGCCCTGCCGATCGCTGGATTGATGTCAAATAAACGAGCTGACCTGGTCGCAGGGGAAGCCGCTACTGTGCTGGAAGGATTCCAGGCTTGTGGCTGTTCGATCATTAATCCCAATATGCAAATGAGTTTGTTGGCGCTAGTTGTAATTCCTGCACTACGTATCTCTGATCTGGGCCTGGTTGATGTCGAGAAGTTTGAATTTGTTCCTGTTATTGAAGGAGCTGGGTCTTGATCAAGAATAATGATGTCTCAAGATCACTTCACGAACAGCTCAGCCTGCTAATTGAGGAGACTGAGTCCGGTGGCCAGCTGCTCTCAGAACCCAAGCTGGCTATTGAGCTGGGAGTTTCCCGCGCAACACTTCGGGAGGCTATGCGTACTTTCGAAACTCGTGGTTTGCTTCAAAAGAAGCAGGGAGTTGGCACTTTTGTCATCCACCCTACCAGGGTATTCGATACTGGCCTGGAAAATCTGAACAGCCTCGAGACCATCGCCGATCAATTGGGTCTGGATGTTTCGATGGGTGATTTGCGGGTCGACCACAGATTTGTTGACTGTGATATGTCAAAAACTCTTGAGTTACCTGAAAATGAAGAGATCCTCCAGGTTTCACGTGTGATCCTCGCAGAAAATCGTCCAGTGGCTTACCTGGAAGATAATCTGCCGATCGATGTCATCAATGAGGAGGAAGTCAGGAAGGATTTTACTGGATCTGTACTGGATATGTTGATCACGCGGGATGATATCCCGCTTGCGAGTTCAAAATGCGAGATCAGCGCGATTGGCGCGATGCATGATATAGCCCATGCATTAGATATTCAACGCCTGGATCCACTGCTGGTTTTCTCATCCCTGTTGTATTCAACCCGGGGAAGGATTATTGACTCATCCTTTAGTTATTTTCTACCTGGTTATTTTCATTTCCATATTGTTCGGCGGGTAGGTGATCAAATTACACCAAAGCTTATAGGAGGCAAGTAATTATCAGATTCTAAATATAAAACCTTAAGTAAAAGTATAGATTTCAATTTAAAAGGAGAATTACCATGAGAAGTTTTGCAGGACGTAACATTATTTCATTGAAGAATTTTGAACGACATGAGTTTGAGCGAGTATTTGAAGTAGCCGCGAAGTTGGCTCCCATTGCTCACAACCGTAAGAACGTTGATCTGCTGAAGGAAAAAACCATGGTGACGGCTTTTTATCAGCCTTCCACCCGAACTCGTCTGGCACATGAATCGGCCATGCTCCGCTTGGGCGGTAAAGTCACAGGTTTTTCTGATGCCAAGATGACCCGCGCGGGTGACTTTTATATGGAGTCCATCAAAGATACCTTCAAAATGCTTGAAAACTATGGCGATGTGATCGTTATGCGCCATTTCATGAAAGGTGCGCCCCAGGAAGCAGCCAAATGGGTCAGCGTTCCGATCATCAACGGTGGTGACGGTTGGGGAGAACATCCCACCCAGATTCTGACCGATCTTTACACCATCATGCGGGAAAAAGGACGCATTGACGGTTTGAAGTGGGTTGCTGTTGGTGATATGCGAATGCGAACCATGCATTCCCTGGGACATGCATTAACCCAGTTTGATTGCCCGATCACCTTCATCTCCCCCAAAGATATGAACCTTCCAGATGAATACCGCGAAGACTTCAAACAAGGTAGCTTGAACTTCACCGAAGGTGACGATGTACGCGAAGTGATTGCAGATGCTGATGTCATTTTAGTTGAGCCGGTTGTTCAGCCTGATTACACTAAATCCCGCGACGAGCGAGATGGAGATGTAGCAATGACACCTCCCCAGTTCCAGATCACCAGAGAGCTGCTGGAAACTAAAGCCAAATCCGATGCGGTCCTGCTGCACTCCCTGCCCCGTATGGATGAGATTCCTCCTGATGTGGACCAGACTCGCTGGGCTCGCTACTGGCAGGAAGGTTTCAATGGTGTAGTGATGCGCATGGCTCTGCTGGCCCTTGTTTTGGGAGCAGAAGAGTAAATCGAAGTTGGAAAACTGGTAGATTGACCGCAGGTTGATCTACCAGTTAATTTTTATTGATTGTTTGTATTGTAATAAGGAGAAAACAATGATATCTGATTTAAGAGGTCGAGATTTGATTGGCGACCTGGATTTTTCAAAAGAAGAAGTTGAAACCGTCTTGAGTGTTGCCTGGGATCTAAAGAAAAAACGTGCTTTGGGCGAACGCCATGCTTTATTATTGGATAAAACCCTTTCCATGTTATTCTTCTTCTCCAGCACCCGCACCCGAGCTTCCTTCGAGTCTGGCATGGCGCAGTTAGGCGGCCACACAGCTTTCATGGAAAGCCGCACCACACAGGTTTCCCATGGTGATACAGAGAAAGAACTGGGAGAGATCCTTGGTCGGTATTTTGATGGAATTGCCATCCGCCATGTAGATTGGGGTGTAGGTAATAAATACATCAATAATGTAGCATCTTCCTCCCGCTCTCCAGTTTTGAACATGCAGTGTGAGGTTTACCACCCGCATCAGTGTCTGGCTGACATTATGACCATCTTTGAGAAAAAAGGCCCGAATCTGAAAGGAAAGAAAATTGTTGTTTCCTGGGCTTATGCATCTTCTTATCTCAAACCGATGTCCGTTCCCCAGTCCTTGATCCTGCAAATGCCCCGCTTTGGTTTGGATGTAACCCTGGCACACCCGCCAGAATTTAAACTCATGCCGGAGATCATGGAGCAGGCCAAGGAACAGGCCAAAATCTTTGGGGGAAAATTTGAAGTTGTTGATGATATGGAAGAAGGCTTCAAGGACGCCGATATCGTTTACGCCAAGTCCTGGGGTCCACTTTTGACCACCCAGGATCCTGAAGAAGGTAAGAAGATCCAGGACAAATACAAAGATTGGATCACAGATTCCCGCAAGATGGCCCTGGCTGATAAGGATGCGATTTATATGCACCCCCTACCAGCAGATCGTGATGTAGAAGTGACCAGCGAAGTTATGGATGGTCCTCAGTCTGTTGTCTTTGATCAGGCTGAAAACCGGATGCATGCCCAGAAAGCCGTGATGGCTTTGACCATGTGCTAGGAGATGATAATGGCAGAAAAGAAAAAAGTAGCAGTTGTTGCCATTGGCGGCAACTCACTGATTAAATCAAAACAGCAACAAACTGTACAAGATCAGTATAAAGCTGCCCAAGAAACCTCAACTCACCTGGTTGATATGATCGAAGCCGGCTGGGATATTGCAGTAGGACATGGCAATGGTCCCCAGGTTGGTTTTATCTTGCGGCGTTCAGAGATTGCTCACAAAGTAGAAGGAATGCATGAAGTTCCCCTGGATGTTTGCGGTGCAGACAGCCAGGGAGCGATTGGCTATTCCCTGCAGCAGACCATCCACAACGAACTGAAAAAACGCGGTATCAATAAACCTGCCGCGACTGTGATTACACAGGTCCGGGTAGATGCTAACGATCCTGCATTTCAGGCACCTGCTAAACCCATCGGCACCTTCATGGAAGAAGATGAGGCCATGAAGAGAAAAGAAGAACTGGGCTGGAATGTTGTGGAAGATGCTGGACGAGGATGGCGGCGTGTTGTTGCCTCTCCCATCCCGGTGGAAATCATGGAACTGGAAGCCATCAAGGCTTTGATTGATTCGGGAACCATCACCATCACGGTTGGCGGCGGTGGTATTCCCGTGATCGAATCCGATGAGGGTGTGATTGGCACAGCAGCTGTAATCGACAAGGATTTCGCTTCAGCATTCCTGGCCAACGAAATCAATGCCGATCTGCTGTTGATCTCCACTGCTGTTGAAAAAGTTTCCCTGAATTTTGGAAAACCTGACCAGGTAGATCTGGATCAGATCACAGTAGCTGAGGCTAAAAAATACCTCGCCGAAGGTACGCATTTCGCGAAGGGTTCTATGGAGCCAAAAATCAAGGCGATCGTAAAATTCTTGGAGCAGGGCGGCAAGGAAGCCATCGTAACAAACCCGGAGAATATTGGCCGGGCGTTAAAAGGTGAAACAGGCACCAGGATCGTTCCGTAATCATTCTGGAGATCCAGTTGGATTTCGGGTCATAGGTTTTTGGCCCCAGATAAGGATATTGATCTTAAGGCGAAAAACAATATTCAAGTATACTTAGGATTATTAAAAGAGATCTCAATTTAAGGAGGTGGAATAACTCAAAAGTAGCGTAGTATTTTACAATTCTATTTCAATGTAGAGGAGATAAAATGAGAAAGAAAAGTTTATGGTTAGTGATTAGTCTGGTGCTGATTTCAGCATTCGTCTTCACAGCCTGCCAGCCGGCTCCAGCAGAAGAGGCTCCCGTAGCTGAAGAAGCTGAAGAGGTTATGGAAGAGGAAGAGGAAGAGGAAGAAGCAGCCGAAGGTGGCTTGCAGATTCCTGAAGCCGAAGAAGGCATGTTCAACGTTGCCGTCGTGATGCTCAGCCAACACGATGATGGTGGTTGGTCACAGGCTCAGTGGGAAGGTATTAACTACGTCCAGGATAATATGGATGGCGTTCATACAGCTTATGTTGAGTTAGTCGCAGAAGGCGCTGACTCCGAGCAGGTTTTTCGCGCGCTGGCCCGCAAGGGTTTTGACCTGATCATCGGTGGTTCCTTTGGTTATATGGATCCCATGCAAGTTGTGGCTGAGGAATTCCCCGACATTGGTTTTGTGCACATTTCCGGTTACAAGTTCGATGGTGTTAACTTCGGCAACCTGTTTGGCGAAATGGAAGTCTACAAGTACGTTGCTGGCATGATCGCAGGCTCCCGGGCCAAGGCAGATGGTGCCACCCGTGTTGGCGGCATGGCCACCTTCCCGATCCCCGAAGAACTCCGTCTGTTCAATGCCTATGCATTGGGTGTGGCAGAAACCTGCCCCGATTGCGATGTGGATATCCGCTGGATCTTCACTTGGCACGATCCCATTGTTGAACGAGAAGGCGCTGATTCTCTCTTTGACGCTGGCTCACACGTTGTAATGACCGGCGCAGACACCCCGGCTTCCGCTCTGGCAGCGGCAGACCGCGAAGGCGTCTACGGCATCACCTACGACTGGGTTGGCTCCTGCACCGTTGATGAGTGCCTGACTGCTCCTTACTGGGTTTGGGGACCTGAGTTTGTTCGTGTTGCAGAAGAAGTACAGGCCGGAACCTATCCATATATGGCTGACTACTTTGGTGCTTCCGGAGGCGGC
>CAYORF010000008.1:0-52024 GCA_964406305.1 uncultured Anaerolineales bacterium
GTCCACCAAGAAGTCAATCGCTAAGAAAACACCCTCCAAGGCTACCAAAGCAGAACTACCCAAGGAAACCCCCAAGGGTTCAAACGGCTCAGCAAAGAAAGGAACGAAATCTACTCCAAAAAAGAGCCAGGTAATGAATACAGAACCTGAAAGTGTTCCTGAGGGAGAAAATGAGGTCCATGATTTCTGGAAAGCAGCCACGCTGGAAGAGGAAATTACTCGGATTGATAGTCCGGATTCCCTTTCCTTTGAACAGGCCCAGAAACTCGGTTTTATTCCCGGTGGGGATGCTTTATAGTCCTCTAAAAGCTCATGTCTGGGCTGAAATTTCATTTCCATTGTCACATTAAAAATCCTATGATACAATGCCTTGGCTGACGTTGGGGAGTGGTGCAATGGCAGCACAGAGGCCTTTGGAGCCTTTGATCTTGGTTCGAGTCCAGGCTCCCCAGTTTACCTTTCTTATCGAATAAGAAATATAAAGACTCTCCTGAATAAAAAATGGAAAACCATCCCTTTAGCGAGCCAGGACTAACCCCGATGTCCCGCTCGCTTTTTTTATCAGACACTATCGTTGAGGATATTCTATGACCATAGATGTTGTGATTCTAGCTGCTGGTAAAGGAACCCGGATGGTATCCGATCTTCCCAAGCCTTTGCACCCGCTGATGGGAAAACCTCTTATCAATTATGTGGTTGATGCTGCAACTCCCCTGGTTGAACAGCCCCCGGTGATCGTCATCGGTCATGGTGGAGAAAAAACCAAAGATACGCTAGGAGACAGTTTGAGGTATGCAGTCCAGGATGAATTATTGGGAACAGGTCATGCAGTGCAGCAGGCAGAAAGCTTGCTCGGTAGCCATTCAGATCTGATCCTTGTACTTTACGGTGATATGCCCCTTGTAAGGACCCAAACCTTGGAGAGCCTGGTCAAAATCCAGGAATCCAATTCAGGCCCAATGACCTTATTAACGCTGCAGGAAGATAATCCACGGGGATTTGGCCGGATTGCCAGAGATCCTTCTGGAATGATCAAAAAAATTGTTGAGGAAGTGGATGCATCCCCGGAACAGCTGGAGATCAAAGAGCTCAATGCGGGAATGTATTGTTTTAAAGCGGACTGGTTATGGGCCTCCTTAAAGAAATTGGTTCCATCTTCGAGCGGGGAATATTATTTAACTGATTTGGTTGAGTTGGCAGCCAGTGAAGGGCAGCAGGTCGCCTCAGTCCAGATCGAGGATCCTAAGGAATTGATCGGTATCAATACCCGGGTACACCTGGCTGAAACCGGCCAGATCCTGCGTTCGAGGATCAATCAGGAATGGATGCTTACGGGTGTTAGCATTCTTGATCCATCTTCAACTTATATCGATCCAGATGTTGTGATTGGCCAGGATACAGTTATCCTGCCAAATACCTATCTGCAGAAAGACACAACCATTGGCAAAAACTGCATAATTGGACCCGGAACTCGGATTTATAGCAGCCACGTTGGTGATGAGTGTGAGATCGAGTTTTCTGTAGTGGAGGAATCACGGATTGAGGACGGAGTGGATATTGGTCCCTTCAGTCATCTGCGCAAAGGTGCTCATTTAGGCCCGAGGGTTCATGTCGGGAATTTTGGGGAGATCAAGGACTCCTATCTTGGAGAAGGATCCAAGATGGGTCATTTCTCCTATGTTGGAAATGCCCAGATCGGAAAAGATGTGAATATCGGTGCTGGAACAATCACTTGTAATTACGATGGAGAAAATAAACATCAAACTATCATCCATGACGGTGTTTTTATAGGCAGTGACTCCATGTTGGTAGCTCCAATTGAGATTGGCGAAAATTCCACCACAGGTGCAGGTTCTGTTGTGACTAAGGATGTACTTCCTGATACGATTGTAGTTGGTATACCCGCCCGCCAAATCCGAAAAAAAAATAAGAAATAATTTGCAATCTTCCATCCCTTGGGAGAAGTAGTACAATTTTGTGACCGATAAAACTAATGGTTCGGACTACCAATACGACCGTTTCAATTGGTGATGAGGAGAGATTTCGTCATGGCTTTGACTGATGAGAAAAAACAGGAATTGATCAAGGCAGCTAATGAAGTTCGAGGTAAGGCTTATGCACCCTATTCTAATTACAACGTTGGCGCAGCGCTATTAACAAAAACTGGCAAGGTCTTCCTGGGCGTTAATGTTGAAAATGCTGCTTATCCAGACACCATTTGCGCTGAGCGATCAGCAGTTGTGAGTGCTGTTAGTGCGGGTGAGCGTGATTTCGAAGCTATTGCAGTTGCAACCCGCAATGGCGGTACACCGTGCGGGTCCTGCCGGCAGGTTTTGGCTGAATTTGGATTAGATATTGAAGTGTTACTGGTAGATGAAAGTGGCAATATGGTCCAGCACAGTACTGTCCGGGATTTGCTCCCTGGCGCGTTTCAACAGCAAGATCTATCAGAGTAGGGGGATTACCACTCCGGGCGGGGTGTTGAGATCAGTAATAAATTCTCAATTATCCAGCCATCCTGATCTGCCCCGTCTTCATTAAGAAACCGGATATTCAACCAATTTCGCCCAGCATCGTCGAACGAGGGGGATGGGTCCAATATCTCAACCACTGTGCTGTTAATGAGTGAGGTGAGGATCTGACTTTCCAGGTTGGGTTCACTGCGAATGTAGGCACCAGCAAATTCCTCAGAAACTGCAATCTCCGCATAGAAAGGCGTTGGCTTCGGTGTTGCTGTGCTGGTTTCAGTGGGAAGTGGAGTGTACGTAGCTGTTGGCACCGTTGGTGTTATTGTTGGTGAAGGTGGTCTCGGGGTCTCGGTGGCTGTTGCGGTAGGAGGAGCTGGTGTACCAGTCAGAGTAGCCGTAGGTACAAGTGTAGGCATAGCGATCTTTCCTCCGATAACCGCACCTGCGCTGCTTAGACCAATTACTCCTAAAATACATAAGATCGCAACCAGGCTGCCCAGTGTATAACCAATGAATGTCAGGGGTTTGATTCCGAGAAGAATAAATACCACTGTCCCGGTGATGGCAACCACTGCCAGGTGGATACCATATACTACCAATCCATCTGGCCAGAGATGAGGTTGACCGCTGCCGAATCCAAACCCGGCAATTGCCAGAGGCACATAGAGTTCATAAGCAATGGCAACACTGGGTAAAACTGGAGTCTGACCCTTTTGTTTCAATGAGACCACTGCTAAGGCAGTTCCTGCAATTACCAAGACCAGGTGGGTCCAGGATACTCGGGCATTGTATATCAGGAATTGCACATTTGGGGTCTTGAGGACAAAAGATGCATAGCCTCCTAGAATTCCCACCAAGAAGACAAACCCGCTTGCTACCAAAGATCCAGCTAACCGCTGGCTGAAGAATTTGAGCGATCCAGTCGCGGTGCCGAGGGAGATCCCGATGAAGGGAGCCATGACTGGAGCTGTGAGGGCACCCAATACCAATAGAGCAGGTGAATCAGCCAGAATGCTGGCGGTGATGATGGCCGCAGATAGGAGAGAAAATAGGAAAAAGTCGAATGAGGGGATGGTTTTATGGGCCAGATCCTCAATACCATCTGCGATTTCTATCAGGTCTTCAGGGATTAACCCCCGGTCCGCTCGTCTTCGCCGGGCAGGAGTGAGATCTTCTGGATCGTCAGGGATCTGGTCTGTTTTTGGAATAGGCATAGGTTTTCCTATAAGGTTAAATTCTTAGGCTTGCTTTAAGTCGAGTTGGATTCAATAATATTTTCAATGCTGAATGGATATCCGGAACTACCAGGTCAGATCCAAGCAGTGTTTCCAGGGCAGAACCCTCAGCGGAAAGTGTGCAAATCCCAATCACAGCTGATTTTAACATCAGGGAATCGTTTGCTCCTTGGCCAACAGCAACTGTATTATTAGGGCCAAGGTTTTCCACATAATCTGCTTTTTGATGGGCCTCATCTCCGGCCTTGATCCGGTAGGCCTTGAGGTTGAGGATGCTGTCTATCTCAGCCTGTTTGCCATGGGTGTCTGCGGTAAGAAGGTGGATTTCTAGGTGGTCTTTTAGATTGTCTAGCAGTTCTGGAACTCCGGGAAGGAGCTGGCCATCAACAGCCAGAGTGCCGTTTACATCAAATACCACGTATTTCAGTTCTAGTTCACCTTTTCCTGGTATTGTTACTTTAATCATTATTTTTAATTATACTAGATAGAGAACATGCTTAGAAAAGTAGTAAAATAAACCCTAATTAGTATTAATTGAGGAGTAAGCTTTGAAAAAATATCGAGCGTTTTATTGGTTTCTTGTGATCATGTTGTTATTGACCGGCTGCGGGGCAATGGGTGAGAAAACGGTTTCCCCGGAAGAAGGAACATTCACAGCAGTTCCAGAACCCACCGCTACTCCCATAGATACTCCAACCCCGCTGCCCCCGGTAGGTGTCCTTCTAACGCCTCCAGGGTCAGACCAGGGATTGATTGACGAACTAAATCCCATCATAGGGAGTTATATCCGTGATTTGGGATTGCGCTTCCAGGTTCTCATAAATCTGACAGCGGATGACTTTCAACACGATGATTACCTGATAGTAGTTGTACTAGCACCCTTCCCAGACCTCCAGACCCTGGCTGAGTCTACTCCCGATACAAAATACCTTGCTGTTGGGTTTAATGATCTTACACCCGGAGAGAATCTAAGCGTATTACGCTCCGGAGGAGGGGATTATGACATTCAGGGATTTATCGCAGGGTATATTGCTGCCTTGATCACGCCTGATTGGAGAGTAGGAGCACTAAGTGTTCAGGAGAATCCTGATGCGCTGGCGGCCCGGGATGGATTCAGGACTGGTGTGAAATATTACTGCGGGTTATGCAATCCCAAATATGCTCCAACAGGTATAAATTATCTGTATCCCAAGTATATTGATTTGCCAGTAGATGCGACAGATTTACAAATCTCTGCCAATGTTGATTTCATGGTAGATCGGGTAGTAAATACGTTTTATATTGTTCCGGGTGTTGGGACTCCGCTCATGTACCGCATGCTGGTCGTGTATGAAAAAAATATTATTGGACCGGGCAGTGATTATCAGGAGGAATACAAGGATAACTGGGTGGTATCACTCGAATATGACCTGATGGCGGAACTTGAGGAGATCTGGCCGCGATTTATTGAAGCTGAAAGCGGTATAGAACATATTCCGCCATTACTGCTGTCGGATATCAATTATGATCTGTTAAGTGAAGGCAAAGTGATGATGGTAGAGAAGATTCTGGAAGAGGTCAGCAGCGGTTTTATTAAAACAAACTATGAGTGATTCCTTGATTTAATGTATAGATTTTTGGCCCGGGACTCAAAACAACCCCGGGCTTTTCTTTTATTAGACTAGAGTTTTTCTTTTGCCAGATCGTCAAAACCCAGACTTTTTAACACAACATATAGGGACCGTTGGCGGGATTCGATAAACACTTTCGTCGCTCGATCCAGAGCGGCTTTCTTTTCTTTACGGTCCTTGGATAGAATGCCTGGCTTCCTTATTTCTTCCAGGTAATCAGCAGCCAATGAGACATCATCCTCTGCTTGTTTAAGGGCTTGAAGTGTGTACTGCTTCAGGTATTGTAAAAAAAGTTTTTGGTTCATAGTTTGTCCTAAATTTTCAAGAGGTCTTTTATTTCAGGTAGTTGCCAGGGTATGATCTGGGCAGAGGCTAATAATATTATCAGACTGGCTATCCCTACGCCAGCCAGAGTTGATTGGGGGTCTCCAAGGATATATTGCAATCCCAGGCTTAACCCAATTCCAACCAGGCTCGCCCCCAGAGCTCGCAGCAGCGTTCCAGTTAATCTTGGATTATAAGGCATGATCCGGTATAACAAGAAAAATAGAAGCAGTGTTTCTCCAGTATAGGCCAGTGAGTTTGCTAGGCCGATCCCTGGTGCGCCCAATTGACGGGAAAGAGGAATCGCCAGGACTAGGAATGTAACTGATGCGGCTGCGGAAGCTAATAAGGGGGTTTTCGCATTCTGCCGGGCGTAGAAGGCCCTGGCAGACACTTCTAATAAGGAATGACCGACAAGACCCACAAGAAAGGCCCGAACAGTCCATAAGACAAGATTAGTGCCTCCTGTATCAAATCCTAGTAAAACGATAACAGGTTTGAGATTAACTGCCAGAATAACCGCGATTGGAATAGTTAAACCAGTGATCACTCGAATGGTTTTTTCAAGGGTTGATTTGTAACTGGCTATATCCCCGCTGGTGATCTGTTTTGAAAGAGTTGGTAGTAGTGCGGTGCCCAAAGCTGTGCCAATTAAGGATTCTGGCAGCTGCATGAACAGCCAGCCATACACTAGAGCTGTTATTGCTCCCGTAGGTAACCTGGAAGCCAGGTTGTCCTGCATGATAAATACCAATTGAATGAAGAATACCGTCAATACCCGTGGGCCCATTAAGCTCACCACCCGCAATACTCCAGGATCTTTGATATCTAATTTTGCCTGCCAGCGGAAACCGAATTTGAATAAAGCTGGGAGTTGGATCAACAAGAATAAAAAGGCCCCGATAATCACCCCGTATACAAGACCGTGGATTCCGAGGTTATAGGCTGGCAATGTGATCGGGCCGATCTCAAAACCCTTTTCCGGGGCCAGGATCAGGATCCCGAATAAAGAGCCAATATCATACATGCTAGGAGCCAAGGCAGGTATTAGGAAATGCTGCTGGGCTTGAAGCCCGGCAATCGCCAACCCACCCAGCGAAAATAACAAGGTGGCAATCAGATTTAGGCGCATAAGATCTGTCACAAGTATCTTTTGGTCAGCAGAAAATCCCGGGGCAATGCCAATTTCCATTGAAACCAGCTGTTTTGCGCTTAGCGCAACCAGGATCGATACCACTGCTGTGACCAGGAACACACCATTTGTGATCTGGGAGAATAACCCCCACATCTCTGATTTTGGTTTGGAATCCCTGTATTCTGACAGGATTGGAATGAAGGCCATCGCTAGTGCGCCACCTGAGATCAAGGCAAATACTAGGTCCGGGATGTTATTGGCGGCATTAAAGGCATCAAGTTCAGTGGAAAGATTAAAGGTCCGAGCTATCAGGACATGGCGAATGAAACCGAGAACTTTTTCCAGGCCAAAAAAGACTGCTATGATCAAGGTTGACCGGGCGATGTGTTTCATGAACGGAGTATAGCATAGTCGCCTGGCCTCAACCCTCAGAGCGGAGGCTGAAAGCCGCAGTCGAAGAGCATCTCGACTTCCCCCTCGACTTCGCTCGGTGTCCGCTCGATGATTTGTTAGATAGAGGACTCTTTCCTTTTAATTTATAGGGTTCAGTGGTAAGATATAGCTTGATTTTATCCAGTATTTCCTGGGAATCAACTGGAACAAGGCATATAAGGAAAATATGAAAGTAGCACTTACTGGATCTATTGCATATGATTATTTGATGTCCTTCCCGGGACATTTTCAGGAACATATACTGGCTGATAAATTGGAATCTATCAGCCTTTCTTTTTTGGTTGACAAGATGGTCAAGCGAAGAGGAGGTATCGGTCCGAATATTGGCTATACTATGGCCATGTTAGGCGGAGACCCGATCCTCTTCAGCACAGTTGGGCAGGATTTTGATGAATATCGGGCCTGGCTGGAAGAAAAGGGTGTGGATACCAGCGGAGTGGCAGTGATCAAAGATGATTTCACTGCATCCTTCTTTGCTACAACCGACCGGGATAACAGCCAGATATCCAGTTTTTATCCCGGAGCTATGAGTCATGCAGCGGAAGTTAAGCTCACCGCCTGGGAAGGTGAAAAAATTGATCTGATAGTGGTCTCGCCTACAGATCCGGCTGCGATGAACCTGTATATTGATGAAGCCGCAGAGTTGAAAATTCCCTATTTGTATGATCCCAGCCAACAAACTGTGCGTTTATCTGGAGAAGAGCTCCGCAAGGGGGTAGAAGGAGCTTATGGTTTATTTGTTAATGATTATGAATTTTGCCTGATCGAAAAACATGCTGAGTTATCGATCGAAGATATTCAGAATTTAGTTGAAATCCTAGTGATCACCAAGGGAGATCAGGGATCACTTATCTATGTTGAGGGAAAGGAAATTGAAATACCGGTTGTTCCTCCAGACAAGATCATCGACCCAACCGGTGTGGGAGATGCCTTCAGAGGGGGATTCTTGACAGGTATGAGCTATGATATGGATCTGGAGCTTTGTGGAAAGATTGGTGCCCTTGCGGCAGCATATTGTCTGGAAACAGATGGCCCTCAGAGTCATTCCTACACAGTGGATGAGTTCATCCGCCGGTTCAGACAACATTTTGACGATAATGAAAAATTAGATATATTGTTATAGGTTTTAATCTATAAGCTCAAGGAGTTATCTAAAACTGTGGGAGCTTATTATAGAGGAGAGTATTATGGATAATTTCGATATCAAAGATAAATCATTGGCTGAAGGTGGGCGCAGGCGCATCAAATGGGCAGAGCGGGAAATGCCGGTTTTACGTTCGATCCATGAACGATTGGTCAAAGAACGACCTTTTGAAGGCATTCGCATGTCTGCCTGTCTGCATGTGACCACTGAAACTGCCAACTTGATGAAAACCCTCCAGGCCGGTGGAGCAGACGTGGTTCTGGTTGCATCAAACCCATTATCTACCCAGGATGATGTGGCTGCTTCCCTGGTCATGCATAATGAGATCCCGGTTCACGCCATTAAGGGTGAGGATAACGTTACTTACTATAAACACATCAACGCTGCTATCGATCATAAACCCCATGTGACTATGGACGATGGCGCTGATGTCGTCAGTACTCTTCATAAGGACCGCCGGGAATTTCTTGATGGCGTAATTGGCGGCACGGAAGAAACAACTACAGGTGTGATTCGCTTAAGGGCGATGGCAGCAGACGGCGCACTGGAATTTCCTGTGGTCGCGGTCAATGATGCCATGACCAAACACTTTTTTGATAATCGCTACGGCACTGGCCAGTCCACCATGGATGGCATTATCCGAGCCACCAATGTCTTGATAGCTGGGAAAACTTTTGTGGTTGGCGGTTACGGCTGGTGCGCTCGCGGTCTGGCAGATCGGGCCAGGGGGATGGGCGCCAACGTGATCGTGACAGAAATTGATCCACTCAAGGCTCTGGAAGCGATTATGGATGGCTTTAGGGTGATGCCGATGGTTGAGGCTGCTCCGATCGGTGATATATTCTGTACCCTAACTGGGGATTTGCATGTGCTGGATAAACACCATTTTGTTGCCATGAAGGATGGCGCGATAATTTCCAACTCGGGCCACTTTAATGTTGAGATCAATATCCCCGCTCTGGAAGAGATGGCTGAGGAAAAGATTCGTGTTCGGCCGATGATCGACCAGTACCTGATGGCGGATGGACGTCGTCTGAATTTGCTGGCTGAAGGCCGGCTTGTAAACTTGGCTGCGGCCGAAGGTCATCCTTCAAGTGTGATGGATATGTCCTTCGCCAACCAGGTATTGAGCGCTGAATATATGATCAAAAACGCCGATAAACTTGAGAATAAGGTATATGGTGTACCTGAAGAGATCGACGCTGAAATCGCCCGTTTGAAACTGGAAGCGATGGACATCAACATCGATGTGCTAACGGAAGAACAGACCAAATACCTCAATTCCTGGCAGGAAGGAACATAAAATTCCTCTTTGACTTTGAAATCAATAATCCCGGGCTCTGTCCCGGGATTATGTTTTAAGGGATTGAAGTCTTCTATAAAGGACTAAGGCCCTCTTTTATTTCGAACCAGAGTACAATTTAAAATGAGGGTGAATTTGCCACCACTTGTTGTTTCTTATTCGTGCTATTTAGATAATTAGATCCAATGGAAGGTGTTTATGACAGATCTTTCCCGGAAGAATTTCCTGCGTTTCCTGGCTACAAGTATAGGCAGTTTATATCTGTCTGGTTGTATAAATCCGGATAAGCTGCTATCTAGATCCTCATCCCCTGAAAAGATCACTCCCACGTCTTTTTTACCAGGTCCCCAAAATACTGTTGAGGCAGATCCTACACTAGAACCGGAAGAAATGCCCACACAAGAACCTTCAACGACCCCGGTTCCAGTTTATCCGGATCTGGTTGTAGCTCGCCAAGGAGATCCTGAGCAAATGGTCCGGGCGGCTGTAGATTCCCTGGGTGGGATGGGCCGTTTTGTGACACCAGGGGACGATGTGGTCGTAAAACCCAATATATGCGCTTCCTACCATAGTTATGAATATGCCGCGACAACCAACCCTTGGGTGGTTGGGGCAGTTGTGAAGCTAGCCATCGAAGCTGGCGCTAAACAGGTCAAAGTAATGGACTTTCCTTTTGGTGGAACCGCGGAACAAGCTTATCGCAAAAGCGGAATTCAAGCCGAGGTTCAAAAAGCCGGCGGAAAGATGGTAGTGATGTCGAATATCAAATTTATTGAGACAGCGATTCCTGAAGGAAAGGATTTGAGATCGGCCCGGATATATGATGATATATTGCGCGCAGATGTGCTGATCAATGTTCCGATCGCCAAAAACCATGAGCTGGCGTTATTGACCCTGGCCATGAAAAATCTAATGGGAGTTATCTATAACCGTCCATATATGCATGCCAATCTGGGACAGAGATTAGCTGATCTCAGTACGAGGGTCAGATCCCATCTGGTGATCGTGGATGCGGTTCGCATGTTGATGGCCCACGGCCCAACAGGAGGGAATCTAGCTGATGTAAAAAAGGTGGATACAGTCATAGCCTCTCCAGATATTGTTGCCGCAGATAGTTACGCAGCGACCCTGTTTGGTTATCAACCGGAACAACTGGGCTATATCAATAAAGGCGTTCAAATGGGGTTGGGAATTGCAAACTTGGACAAATTGAATATCGAGGAGATCCATCTTGGTTAAGAGGGGAAGTCTTGGAAGAAAAGGAATATCACCTTCCCAATGGGTGAAAATTAGAAAGATCAGCCAGGTGATATTTTTTATTATTTTCCTGGCCCTTTTCTTCTGGTCCAGACGAGAGTTTTACCTTAACCCTTCTGTTGAATCCGGGTTTAAAGAAACATTGGTTAATTTACCGCTGAAACTGGATCCCTTGGTGATGATCGCCCAGGCAATCGCCAGCCGGAAGATCCTACGGGGATCGCTGTTGGCAGTATTCACACTGATCCTTACCTTTTTCCTGGGAAGGGTCTGGTGCGGTTGGTTTTGTCCCATGGGAACGATCCTGGAGTGGTTACCCCTCCGTTCCTGGAAAAAGAAACAACCTTCTGTTCCAGAATGGTTTCGGGGAATCAAGTATGTTTTACTGATGGTGATCCTGTTTTCAGCGATATTCACCAACCTGACCTTATTATTCCTAGATCCGCTGACTATTGGTTACAGGACACTTACAACGGCGATCTGGCCTGGTTTGGATAAGATCGTTACGTTTCTTGAGCTGCAATTGATACACGTTCCATTTTTATCAGCAGCGGTGGGCGGGTTTGATTCATTGATCCGTCCTGCGATCTTTCCGGCCCATCCCGCTTTTTTCCGTTATGGCCTTTTGTACATTGGATTTTTCTTCAGTTTGATCGTATTGAATGTTCTTGCGCCCCGCTTTTGGTGCCGCTACCTATGTCCCCTCGGAGGGTTGCTGGGATTGTTGGGAAAGGTCAGCTTGGTGGGCTGTGAGATAACAAGCAACTGTTCAACGTGCGGAAAATGTGTTCCTGTCTGTCCTACAGGCGCGATTAAGGATCAGGGCCAGGTGTTCTGTGATCCAGGGGAATGCACGATGTGTTTGGTTTGTGCTGAGAATTGTCCAGGAGATTCGGTAAAATTTCCGTTTAAAGTTTCTAAATTTCTTCACCAACCTTATGATATCGAACGCCGAAAAGTTCTTTTATCAATGGGGGCGACTGCGGTAGGTGTGGGTTTGCTGGAGACAAATTTCGCAGGCCAGGTGCAACCTCCCAATCCCATTCGCCCACCGGGGGTTGTGAATGAAAGGTTACTAAGTACCTGCATACGATGCGGGGAATGTAGCACTGTGTGTCCGACGAACGCTATTCAAATGGCAGTTCTGGATGGAGGAGTGGAAGGTTTCTGGACTCCTGTTATCGTGCCCAGGATTGGTTATTGTGATTATTCCTGCCAAGCTTGTGGTCAGGTTTGCCCGGTTGAGGCTATTCCACCCCTATCCCTCGAGAAAAAGCGCAGACAGGTCATTGGCAAAGCTCTCATCGATCGAGATCGTTGTCTGCCCTGGGCTGAAAACCAGGAATGTATTGTTTGTGAGGAAATGTGCCCAGTCCCGGATAAAGCTATTGAACTCGAGTTGGTTGAAGTGTCAGATGGTGAGGGCGGAATTAAAATACTCCAGAGGCCCATTGTGGTTCGGAAACTCTGTATCGGCTGCGGGATTTGTGAGAATAAATGTCCGGTTTCAGGAGAAGCTGCTATCCAGATAACGGTGCATTCTGGTGGAAAACAGAACAGCCACAATCATCAAGGATGGAATTAAATGGGGGAATATTTAGATTCCATCGATTGGTTGTTATCGTCAGATTTACCTTGGACACGATATCGATCCCGCCTTGACCTATTGGAACAAACAGAAGTTTCTGAAGAGGTGATTCAGGATCGAGCTGACCTAATCGCCGATCCTATGGTTCAAAATTTGATTTCTACGGCTCAAACCTGGCCGGGATATTCACTAAAACGCCATAATGATGCGAAACACCCAATTCAAATGCTGACTGTGCTGGCCGATTTTGGCTTATATAAAACAGATCCTGGGATGGATCAAATCATTCAAGCAGTTATGGCGCACCAATCTTCCGATGGCGCTTTTGAAACTCAGCTGCAGCTCTATAAAAGTTTTGGAAGTTTGGATGGTGAACATTGGGTATGGATGGGTTGTGATGCTCCAGTTTTGTTATATATCCTGACTATTTTTGGTTTGGGTAATGAGCTTGCAGTCCAGTCAGCAAAAGACCATCTTTTATCACTGGCTGGGGATATCGGTTGGTCCTGCAGTGTATCTCCAATCTTGGGAAAGTTCCGGGGTCCCGGTAAAAAAGGTGATCCCTGCCCCATAGCAAATCTCCAGGCGCTGAAAGCACTATCCATGGATCCTTCATTATATTTTGATCAGCGAGTACAAAATGGGATTGAAATGTTGCTGCATCATTGGGAAATCCAGGGTGAGAAAAAGTACTATTTATTCGGAATCGGGACGGATTTTAGGAAACTGAAATATCCCCTGATCTGGTATGACTTGCTTCATGTGGCTGATGTTCTTAGTCGTTTTCCATCAGTACCGGAAGATCCGCGTTTCAGACGAATCGTTCAGGGGATTGTTGATCAAGCAGATGATCAAGGGCGATATACGGCTTCATCCATGTATATGGCTTGGAAAGGATGGTCTTTTGCAGATAAAAAACAGCCCTCTCCTTGGTTGTCTTTCCTAGTTAAACGAATTCAGAAGAGGGCTGGATTATAAAATATATTTATTGTTAGATATTATTATTCCAGGGAAATAAAAACCTTTCCGAAACCAAATATCTCTGCGTCAAACACAAATATCAAACCTTCTGCGTCGGTCGGAACTTGGAAACCGATCTGTCCTCGGATCCTTTCTCCTGGTTGGAGCTCATCGTCCGGCAAACCGCTATCAATGATCGATTGAGCGCCTAAATGGAAGGTATATTTTTCTCCAGTATTATCTTTCAGATACATTTGCACAATGCTGGTGATCTCCTGAACGGAATCTCCCTGGTTCTCAACTTGTACATCAACTGAAACGAATTTATAATCTTCTTTTGGTTTGACAAAATCAGTTCCTGAAGGATAGGACACTCCCAGTACCTGGATCACTAGGCCTGATATTTCGATTTGTTCTCCAACAGAGAATATTTCCTGCCGGTGAGCCAAATTCAGGTCAGATGGAGGATCCATGGCAATCGGTGTAACACCGAGATTCACCGATACTTCACCTATCCCCATTAGATTCGCCTCGTAAACGAAAATGAAATTGGTCAGATCTTCGGGGACATGAAAACCCACTTTCCCGCGGATGACTTCGCCTGGATTGACTTCACCATTAGGGGTATTACTGCCGGAGGCGATATTTGCTTTCCCGTTGATATTATATTTTTGGCCGGAGGGGTCTTTTAATGTCATTTGAAAGACCGGGGAACTGTTAAAAGATCTTTCGCCTTGATTGGCGATCACTAGATCTACAGCTAGGTACTTTTTCCCTTCATCAGGAGGGTTAAAATCGCCTCCTGGCGGTTGATCCCATCCCAAAATGACCAGGACTGCATCGTTGATGCTGACGATATCCCCAACTTCATAAATGACCTCTTGGGGTGTATGGGGAGTTTCTTCATTGGAGGTCTGATCACTAACTCCAATATCACCAATTTTGGTGGGTTGTTTTTCAACCTGGCAGCCTGTTATTAATAGGGCCAGGATCGTGATTACTGCGAAAATGTTGATAGTAGAACATCTCATTTTGTTTCCCTCGTCAAAAACCGTTTATAGACATCAATTTTATCCGGTTTATTATCCAGCGTATATATCTATAATACAAGCCCAGGAAAGGTTAAGTTTAAGGAGTATTACCATTTCACAGTTGACGGAGAGCCCTTTTCTGGGTCTATGATTTGATCAAAATGCGTAGATATGAGTTTGGAGAGGGATTTTCTCACCCTGGATTGTGGTAAAATTCTGTCCCACAGAATAAGAAGTTGTCCCATTTTTCCTTTTTTCACAACTGGCAGTCTGAACCGGATTCCTTTGAATCGTGGAGTAAATGATGGTGATCGACAACATCAAACAGTTCCTTTTAAATCCTCCCAAGGACCTTTCTGATCCAAGATTGTATTTGAACAGAGAATTTAGTTGGTTGCGATTTAATGACCGTGTATTAGAAGAAGCGTTGGATGAATCCCACCCCCTTTTGGAGCGACTGAAATTCCTGGCGATATTTTCCAGTAACCTGGATGAGTTCTTTATGATCCGGGTTTCGGGTTTAATAAAGCAGATGGAAGCCAGTGCTCATAAAACACCCCCAGATGGTTTTTTGCCATCCGAACAGATCGCAATGATCCGCCAACGGCTACAGCCGAAATTGGAGGAGCAATATAATTGCTGGGAAAACGATCTTCTGCCTAAGCTGGAAGGGCAGGGGATAAAAATCCTTCATTACAATCAGCTCAAGCGCAAGCAGAGGAAGATCCTGCGGAGTTATTTTAAGAAAGAGATCTATCCGGCTTTAACTCCTCTGGCTTTTGATCCCGGCCATCCTTTTCCACATATTTCTAATTTATCGATGAACTTGGCAGTCGTTGTTCACGACCCCAAACATGGTCAGCGTTTTGCCCGTTTGAAAGTTCCAAAGATCTATTCCCGCCTGATTGCCATTCCTAGCGAGGAAACAGCCGATGAATTCCAGGAACTGGGACTGGACGATCGCAGTTCAACGATATTCGTCTGGCTTGAAGAGGTCGTAAAAGCAAACCTTGATCTACTTTTCCCGGGTTTAAAAATAGAGGAGGCTTATCCATTCCGGGTTACAAGAGACGCAGATCCTGAAATTGAAGAAGATGAAGCTTCTGATCTACTTTCTGCCATTGAGGAAAGTGTTCGTGTCAGGCAGTTCGGGTCGGCGATACGCCTTGAGATAGATAATACAATGCCTGACCAAGTCAGGGATATCTTGCAAACCAATTTGGACGTCGCTTCCTATCAGATCTACGTGGTGGATGGCCCGATAGGTTTGAGCGATGTTATGGAATTAATGGGCGTCAACCGCCCAGAATTAAAGGATAAACCCTTTAAGCCCTCAATTCCACCCTCACTTTCAACAGAGGAAAGTATTATCTCTGTTATTCGTAGGAAAAATGTGCTGCTCTACCATCCTTATGACAGCTTTGACCCGGTGATCCGTTTCATCCGTGAAGCTGCCCGGGATCCAGAGGTGCTTGCTATAAAAATGACCCTATACAGGGTTGGGCCAGATTCTCCGATCGTTGCTGCTTTAATGGATGCTCGGGAAAATGGCAAACAGGTTGCAGTCTTGGTGGAGCTGAAAGCTCGTTTTGATGAAGAAAATAATATTGTCTGGGCCAAAGCTCTGGAGCGGGCTGGTGTGCATGTTGTTTATGGATTGATCGGGCTAAAAACCCATGCCAAAGTGAGTGTAGTCATTCGCCACGAACAGGACGGCATCAGGCGTTATATCCATATGGCCACGGGGAATTACAACGCTGTGACAGCCAGGTTATATTCAGATATTGGCTATTTCACCTGCAATGCTGCTATCGGAAAAGATGTATCAGCCCTCTTTAATGGATTAACTGGGTATTCCCGAAATGAAGAATATAAAAAATTACTGGTTGCGCCGGGGGATATGCAAAAAGGCATCATATCCAGGATAAAACGGGAGATAAAAGCCCATCAACAGAGTGGAGATGGCTACCTGGCATTCAAAATGAATTCGCTAGTTGACAATCACTGCATCAAGGCCTTGTATAAAGCTTCTCAAGCCGGAGTGAAAATTGATATTCAGGCTCGTGGAATCTGCTGTTTGAGGCCTGGTGTGAAAGGGATAAGTGATAATATCTCAGTCACTTCGATTGTCGGAAGATTCTTGGAACATCCCCGGATATATTATTTTAGGAACGGCGGAGATGAGGAAATATTGTTGGGAAGTGCAGATCTAATGCCGAGAAATCTTTATCGTAGAGTGGAAACATTATTCCCCGTTGAGGATGAGATCATCAAAACGTCTATTCGCGATGAGATATTGAATATTCACTTGAGAGATAATGTCAAAGCCAGAAGGATGTTACCAGACGGTAGTTATGAACGAGTTAAACCGGCGGAAAATGAAGAACCGCTGAATTCTCAGGAATGGATGATCAAGAACAGGGGCGTCTGGCATCATGCGGAGTAGTACTCCCGAGTAGAGCGGTATGCTCAGCGGATGGACATAACCTCTCCATGTTCTACATTATGGCAGGATATATTCCATTGTGGACTTTTGGTGCTTTTATCAGCTTTCCGGAACACCCGATCTGGGTTGTGCTTTCTATTTTTCCGATCACTGCTCCAACCCAGACGATGTTAAGGTTGGGTGTGTATGATATCCCCACCTGGCAACTTGCCGCAAGTTTGGGAGTGCTGATATTATCTATTGCCATCGGACAATTCTTGTCTGTAAAGATATTCAGAACATTTATGTTGATGTATGGAAAAAGACCACGAGCAAGAGAGATTTTCCAGGCATTAAAATCTTCTTAGTATCAATTTTTCAATTTTGATCTTTCATATAGCTTGGTGGTAAATAGCTGTAAACCAATATGGTTTACAGCTATAATCTTTTCAATTAAAGATGGATTACAATACCTTGAAAGATCAGCTTCCGCATCTAAGGAGCAATTCATGACAAAAAATAAAAGAGGTTTGATCAAAAACTCGACCAGGGAATTTTACCGGGAAGGTAAGAACGCAGCTAATTATTCCCTGTTTGATTTTTTACACGGCTACATGTATTCAAAGTGGCCTTATTTATACATCAGCGTTGCTCTTGGGGAACACCGTCTGTATAAGGTCATCCAACCAATCTTTCTTTTTTTCAATCGATAATGGAACCCTCTCAAGAGGATGAACCTGAGGAATTTGGAAATGCCTGGGCAAATGCTTATCATGGAAAAGTCGTACCGGTTGAAGAAGCCAAAAAATTAGTATCGATCCAGGAAGAGATTGTCATCAAGGATCTGGAACAGGTAATTCCCTTCACCCGAGCCAAAGATATTATCATGCATAATCCTCAGATGATCGTTGTCCTGGATTGTCCCTGCCGTATGGCCCGTGAAGAACACTGCACACCTGTTGATGTTTGTTTAATTGTGGGAGACCCGTTTGCCAGTTTTATCCTGGAGCATCAGCCTGAAAAAGCGCGCCAGATTTCCTCTGAAGAAGCGATGGATATCCTCCAGGCAGAACATGATCGCGGTCATGTCTCACACGCGTTCTTCAAAGATGCCATGTTAAATCGTTTTTATTCTATCTGCAATTGTTGCTCGTGCTGTTGTGGGGCTTTTCAGGCTCATAATAATGGAACTCCCATGCTTATATCCTCTGGATATACGGCCATTGTGGATTCTGACCTATGTGAGGGATGTGAAACTTGCATCGAATACTGCCAGTTTTCCGCGATTGAGATGGTTAATAATCAAGCACTGATCCACAGTGAGGATTGTTTTGGATGCGGCGTGTGTATTGATAAATGTGCTGAGAATGCAATCACCCTTAACCGTGACCCAGCAAAAGGGGTTCCTTTGGAGATTCACAAATTGATGGAAGAAGCTGCCCTGATTAGTTAATTGATCTCAATGAACTGAAATGACCAGACAGCCTGTTGTGTTGAGGAGGTCTTGAGATTGAATGCTGAAGATCGCATGATGTGATCCTGCTGCAGCCCAGACAATATTATGATTCAGTAGATCCCGATCGATGTAGATCGGGATCTTTTTTATCAAACCATACGGTGATACGGCCCCAATCGCAAAGCCGGTTTCTTCACGGACGAAATCAGGCGTAGCGAATTGGATTTCCACCCCAAGTTGAGCTCCGACGATTTTTTCATCTACTTTGTTAGCACCGCTGGTCAGGATCAGGATCGGTTTATGGCTATCCGCTGTTTGAAAAACCAGGGATTTGACAATCTGGCCTACCTCGCACTCAGCTGCCGCGGCTGCTTCTTTTGCTGTTTTGGTGCTGGCTGGAAGTTCCTGCACTGTGACAGGGATATTGAGGGATCTCAGTACATCTTCTACGCGTTTAACGCTGGAGCTTTTCTTGGCCATGGCAGTCTATTCATCCTCTGAGATTTCTTCCACAACCGAGATCTCAACATAGAAGGGGTCTCCAAAACGATCACCATCTGAGGCATAGGCCTGCCACCAGGAATTGTACCGACCTGGATTATCAGGTGCGCTGAATGTTATTTCTAATATTGCCTTGGTGGATTGACGCGCTGGATATAATCCCTGCACCTTTTCAGATCCCAGAGCCAATCCTGAAATCAGCTGCATTGAATAAGAAGAGTTCCAATTGCAGCTTCCTGTGTTTTCAATCAACCATCGTTTTGTGATCTTTTCACCGGGAAGGACTTCTGTCCCGTCAGGGATGGTCAGATCATCCAGAAACTCAAGCTGGTTAACACAATTAGACTGTCTGGTGGGTAGGGGAGTTGGAGCGGATCCGGAGATTTGGTCCAAGGCTGGATTGGAAGTAGGCGGCACAAAATGTGCCGCCTCGGAAGGTACGGGTGTAACGGAGCCAGACTGGCATCCGGTTATTAGAAACAACAGAATGATGGTTGTGATAGTTCTGACGGTTTTTGGCCAGTATTTATTCAACCGGGGGAATTGGTTCATCGGTTTCTGCTTCGTCGTCAAATTCCGATTGGTCCATTATTAAAGCGCGGATGGCATCTTCAATTTCTTGGGTGAAATCCAGATTCTCTTTCAAATAAACCTTGGCTTTTTCACGCCCCTGCGCAATGCGCAGATCGTTACCATAATAATAAAAGGATCCTCGTTTTTCGACCACTCCGGCCTCTACAGCCAGGTCAAGGATATCGCCAGACCGGGAAATGCCCTCATCATGCATGATATCGAATTCAGCAGTCCGGAAGGGAGGAGCGACTTTATTCTTCACCACCCGGACACGGGTCCGGCTGCCGGTGATATCCGTTCCAGACTTAATGGACTGAATTCTGCGAACATCCAACCGGATCGAGCTGTAAAATTTAAGTGCACGGCCACCAGGGGTTGTTTCTGGATTGCCGAATACTACACCGATCTTTTCTCGCAACTGATTTGTGAAAACCAAGCATGTATTGGTTTGTTTAATCGCGCCGGATAATTTACGGAGTGCCTGGGACATCAAACGAGCCATTAATCCCATATGGGAATCGCCCATATCCCCCTCGATCTCCGCCCGGGGAACCAGAGCAGCAACGGAATCTATGACGATAATATCTACAGCACCAGACCTGATCAGGGACTCGGCGATCTCCAGAGCCTGTTCGCCTGTATCTGGTTGAGAGATCAGCAGGTTATCTATGTCCACTCCTGTCTTGGCTGCATATGAAGGATCAAGGGCGTGTTCCATATCAATAAAAGCAGCCGTCCCGCCCTGCTTTTGAGCTTCTGCAACGATATGCTGACAAATTGTAGTCTTTCCGGATGCTTCAGGACCATAAATTTCGGTCACTCTGCCGCGGGGAAGACCTCCCACACCGAGAGCAATATCAAGGGATAAAGTACCTGTGGGGATTACATCCACGGCTAAGCCTGCATCCCCCAATTTCATTATTGCCCCTTCTCCGAAGCGTTTTGTGATTTCCTGGAGCGTTTTGTCTAATGCTGCTTTACGTGGATCGTCCGCCATTTCTTTCTCCTCTGAATGCCTCGCATTACAGGCTGATATGCTGATTTTAGTGTAGCACAAATGTTCTAAACGTCAAGGGGAAGGCGAAAAATAATATTCCAGAGGGGCAGGATCTTCGTTAGAGAATCCGCGCCAGACATTAAACTTAAAAAAGGTTACCTGTCCTGGTTTGATCTCAACGGTTTTCTGGTAAGAAATACCAATATTGGTAACCGGGATCGAGACAAGATAAGTACCGGCAGGGATATTGGTGACGGTAAGGTTTTCCATATAATATGGATCGCTGTTTATAGCTTCGTGTAGGTAGGATTTTGCGATCCATAGGTGATTATTTGGATCATCGCTGGTCAAAGCATCTTCGTTTCGGTACACATACACCACTTGTTGTTCATGGTGCCGGCCTTCAAAGGTCAGAATTTGACCAACCAGAATACCCCATCCCTGAGGAGGGGATATCCATAAATCAGGGTTGCGTGTTGAGAAATATTCATTCTTTCCTACCCGGACTTCAAAATGCAGGTGTGGTCCGGTGGTTTTTCCTGTATTACCCATATAACCTATCTTCTCTCCAGCTTTTACCTCCTGCTCCTCAACCACGAGGATTTCATCCAGATGGGCATATAAGGTGTATAAAGGTTCACCCTGGTAACTAAATGAATGCTGAATGACAATAGCCTTACCGTAGGGATCATCGTAAACATTATTTCCACCCCGGTAGATACCCTGGCCAGCATAGATCACTTTTCCCTCTCCAGCAGCCAGGATAGGAGTGCCAATATCCCCAGGAATATCGATTCCGGTGTGAACCACATTTTCGAAAAAGACGTCCCCATAACCATAGTTGGAATAAGCTGCTTCGATATCAAAGGCTGCTATTGGATTTAGGAAATAAAAATGGTCATTCTGGCTAGGAACCCATGGGACAGGATAAACAGGAGGACGCCAAGGATCGATGTTGGATTTGGGATCTGGTGGGAGTGAGAATTCAGGTGTAGAAAGTGGAGGAGCTGGGGTTGGACTGTGTTTAGGAATAGGAGTTAATGTTGGAGTAACAAGGTTAAGGCTAACCTGGGTATTTGTAGGGAGAGAAGACGTTTCTGTAGGAATTGGAAGATCCGGGCTGGGAGAAGTAACAGATACGCTCTTAGGCTGGCATCCTGATAGAAGGATAATAGTTATCAAAAGGATGAGGATATTCACTACTGAGGTTCCCATCCTGGAGTTAACTATTTCTGGACCGATCCTGGATAATCTTTTCATCAGTTTTTATGGGTTGGCATTGATACCCAGTTGCTGTATATCACTCTGGGAATAAAGTTGGAGCAAGGCTGTTTGCAGGTTCATTTCTTGGGTGAAAGCGAAATATTGATACCGGGATGCGGATTCAGAATATTGCCAGAAGGGTTCTGCGGGGAAACGTTTCCAACCATAGGCATCCGCTAGTTCTGTGAAGTCGATCCAATAACCACCCTGAATATACTGGGATCTAGCTCCGCCATTTTCATATTGAGCGTTGCTCCCTGAATACCTAGCATTAAAACTCCAGTTAAAATCATGGAGCGGTTTTCCATGCGATCCCTGTTGATTATTGGCGCGGATATAAACGCGCCAATAGGTTTGATCCCGATATTCTTCTTTCACCAGAACTAACCAGTTTGCCATCCGCGGGATATCGTCGATTGTGATTCCTCGACCTGTAAATAACCATTCCAGGCTTACTCCTGGAGTGAGTGGTTCATAAATTGAAACATAGGCATTTTCCAGCGTCCCCAAGAAGTCCCAACCAGCCGTATCTCTGATGGCTTGACGCAGGGAAGAGAAGGAGCTTACAGTCTCCTGGTTAAATCTAGGATTCGGCGCAGTCAGATTTCGTAATTGGATTAGATCCTTACTCTCTGCAGCCTGTTCAGCTACGGAACCTTCTGCAGGATACCAGAGGGGAGTTGGTTTGGGGCCAGGATCAAGGTTGGATTCATAAATAAACGCATTAACCGCACTCCAGCTGATCCCCTCTACATGACCAGGCATTTTAACGGCTGGTAGCATGACCTGGGATGACCCCTTAAATCCTGGATAGGCAGTGAGGTAAGTATCATAAGGGCCTTCCAGCAACGTATACAAAATATCTCCACCCCCTGACCACAAAGGCCAGTCTCCGCTGCCTGTGATTACAGGGTCTCTACCGGGATCATGTGAATCCCAGGTTAGCAAGGAGTGATTTCCTTCCTCTGTTACTATAGACCAAGTCAGATATCTTCCATCGGGGGACCAGGTTGGGTGATCAATTGATAATCCAGGATGATTGGCAACCGGGACAGCTTTATCTACCTCGCGGGAATCCAGATCCGCGTACCAGACCTCCTGTAGGCCATTCCTTGTGCTAACAAAACTGATCAAACGCCCTTGTTTGGACCAGTTTGGAGCGAAATCGGCTCCTGGGTGATTCGTAAGCGGTATTTCCCCGCTGGTTCTATTGATATCTTGGATCAGGATTTCCAAGTTGTTCACTTGGTAACTTTCATATGCCAGCCATTGTCCATCGGGTGACCAGGTTGGATTTCCATCATAAGCAAATGTATTTGTAAATTGCTTGATCTCACCAGTGTTCAAATCTAAGATATATATATCCCAGGGACCATTCCTGTTGGACGCAAAGGCCACCAGCGATCCATCAGGACTGACGGCGGGAGCGATATCATGGAATGGACCAGTGGTGATCCGTGTTAAAGGCAGGGCAGTAAATCCGATGCCTGACCAGTCTTCCAGAAAAGGTTGATAAGCAAAAAGGTGGATATATTTCCCTTCACGGATCGACAGGATCAGTGATCCGAATTGGGATGGATAGGCTAGAAGATCAGGGTTGATAGGTTCGGCCTGGGTAGTGGGGATTGGCGCGATTGTCGCGATTGGGGTGACTGTTATTGTTGGTGTGGCCTGTAGAACTTCAGCCTGGTTACTTTCTATCTGAGCTCGCGCATCTGGATAAAATATTATAGCTGTGATGATCAGGATAATACCAATCACAATTATTATCAGGTAGGAAAGATAAGTTGGTCTGGAACCCTCTTCCTGGATCTGGTCTGAGTTATTGTCAATCATAAATAAGTCTCTGTATATTGGTTAATTAATCCGCAGCCAATTTGGAAAATAACTCTTCAGCCGCCCTTTTTGAACTTTACCCCACCCAAGTGGGTTTCCGGCTACAGTAACAAGAACCCATGAACTGGGAAAAGAAACGTCATTGGAGATCTTAATTGGAGATCCCCGCTGAAAAGATGCTAAATCGGGTTCGCCTATCGAAAATTCTAACACTTTTTGGGCGTCTGCCCGTTTGATACCTGCTGCCAATGCAGGACTGGGAATAAATCGGTTTGACCGGAAAGTACCCAACCACCAACCCCAATGGTGTATTTTTAACCCTTCCAAAGCTGGAGATCCGGATGCGACCCAGTAAAGCCGGTTCCCGTAAACTGCCAATCCCTGATCGCCTGGCGAAATATCTCTGGTCAAGCTGGTTAGTGCTAAGTTGTTTTCAAAGAATTCTTTATAGATCGACATCTGTTCCAAATCTATAGGGTTGTTGCTGTACTTTTTAGGAAGATCGGATTTTAAGTCAGCTTCTGTTTTCTTCATTCTGGCAATAAAATGCCCCTCACCGTTAGTGATATGGGGCCAGATTCGGACTGGTCTGGATAGATCGATTGGATTTGATTGAGTGAATGGTATACCAGGAGAATATCCTGTAACCGGAGGGATCAGTTCGATATTGAAGCCTGGTTTTTTATCGAGGAAACGCAGGATCGTTCCTTCATTTTCCAACTGGTTGAAAGTACAGGTAGAATAGACAAGAATTCCGCCAGGGCGAACTAATTTCCCGGCGAACCAGAGGATCTCATCTTGGATTGCGGCGAGGCGTTGACTGAGCTGTGGCGACCATTTTTTGATCTCCCCGGGACGGGTACGGAATGTCCCTTCCCCGGAGCAGGGCGCATCTACTAACACCCGATCGAAATATTCCCCAAAATGATCAACCAGCCGCTGAGGTGTTTCGTTGACGATCGAGATATTTCTACTTCCCCAGCGTTCAATATTCCGTCCCAAGGCTTGGACTCTTTGAGGATTTGGATCATTTGCGACAATATATCCCTTGTTGCTCATTTTGCTGGCGATCTGGGTTGTTTTTCCTCCAGGGGCGGCACAGAGATCAAGAACTCGCTCACCGGGTTGTGGATCCAGAATTGAAACAGGAACCATGGCTGATGGTTCTTGGAGGTAATACATCCCAGCGGCATGATAAGGATGTTTCCCCAATCCTTCTGTCTGGTCTACTCGATATCCATTTTCTTCCCAGGGCAGTGGAGAAAAATCCGCTGAGATTTCCTGTTGGAGAAGGTTGAGTTCAGTTTTGTTGGGATTGATCCGCAGACCAGTGTTAAGGGGTGCTCCCGCCAGAGCCTGCCAGAATTGGGGAGCATCGCCCTTCAATAATGAATCAACTGTGTTCACAAACTCTGGTGGGAGATTTTTATTCACTGGAGTGAAAATGAACAGGATCTGGTTTTGATATTGGTTTGTTTTAATTTGACTTTCGGCCCATCTTCCGCGTCGGTTTCTTCTTCTGTCAGGGAGAAGAGTTCCAGGGTTACAGTATATTTCCCGGGCTGGTTTTTATTTGCGGGGAGATGAAGGGTGATCTCGTTCTCTGGATTGAAGATATTGACCATATTGGCGGTCACCAGGATCTCATTGTCCTCATTTGTCAATTTGATTGATACATTTGGTGCTGTTGAAAAGGATGATAATCGGAATAGGACTCTAATCCGGCGTTTATCAGGGTAGGGTTCAGCGGTTATTTCAAGAATGTCAGTATCCTGGTTTTCAGGCAGGATCTGATCGGGTTGTATGGATTGATTATCAAACATGATCCAGTCCACCTCAATTAATGACTCTCAGGATAAGTGTACCATCCTGGAAAAGAAAAAGTCCAGTCAGTGAACCGACTGGACTTTAATATCTTTTACCAGATCTGGATTAATTATCATACATATAGGCTAATCCGACAGCACCAGGTCCTGCATGGGTGCCAATTACAGGGCTGACTTCAGAGAATACTTTTTCAACAGTCGGAATTCGTTTTGCTGCTTCATCCAGCACGAATTGAGCAGTTTCCGGGTCGTTGGCATGCAGAGTAGCCAGACGGATATTTTTGTGTCCTCTTGTCCGCTCTTCGATAATATCGATAATCGCCATCAGGGCTTTTTTCTGGGTCCTGACTGAATCCAGGGGTATTATTTTTCCACCTTCAATGGATAGGACTGGCTTTACGTTCAATAAGGTGCCCATAAAACGTTTGGAGGTTCCGATCCTTCCTCCCCGGTGCAGGAACTCAAGTGTATCCAGAACAAAAATGACACCACAGCGATTTTTACTATCTTCAGCGAGTCGTTTGCATTCTTCTAATGATGCGCCCTGGTTGGCTGCTCTGGCAGCAGCCAGCACCTGGAATCCGAGAGCCATGGCGAGAGTCTCGGAATTGACAATTTCAATCTTTGCATCGGGAAGCAGTTTTTTGGCTTGTGTGGCAGAAGAGATCGTGCCGGAGAGATCCTCCGAGATCAGGACTGCCAGGATATCATAGCCTTCCTGATGGAGTTTCCGGAATAATACCTCAAAATCAGCCACTGATGGCTGAGAGGTACTGGGCATGACCTTAGCTTTATCCAGTCGTTCATAAAATTCAACTGGAGTGATATCTACACCGTCGTAGAAATTTTCTTCGCCCCAGATCACTGTCAAGGGAACTACATGAATATGGTTTTCTTGGATGATTTCAGTGGGGATGTAGGGGGAACTATCGGTTACAATGGCAACTTTTGACATAAATACTCTCCTGCGGAAAAATGAATAATCTCTCGAAATTACGTAGATTACAACACTTTTATGCAGGAGAGGATACGATGTGCTCTTTGAATGAAAAATCCGAAATGATGGTTTATTGACCGTGCATGAAAGCGATTGCCAGCGTACCCGGTCCAACATGTGTGCCGATCACAGGACTTAACTCTGCCAGGAATGTCTCGTCTGGTGAGAGTGCGTTTTCTGCATCTTTCAACAGGTCCTGGGCTTGTTCTGGTACATTGGAATGAAAAACTGCCAGTCGCAGGGGTTTTTCACCGCCGGTTTTTTCCTCTACAAGTGAAATCAACCGTTCCAGAGCCCGTTTATGGGTCCTTACTGACTCAACGGCTTCAATTGATCCACCACTCATTTCCAGGATAGGTTTTAGATTCAACATTGACCCCAAGAAGCGTTTTGCGCCGCCGATCCTCCCTCCCTTGTGGAGGAATTCGAGGGTATCGACCGCAAAAACAACATTGGTTTGCTGTTGGGCTTTGAGAGCGATTTCCTTAACCTCTTCCAGGCTTCCGCCAGCTTCTGCTTTCCTGGCTGCTGCCAGTACATGAAGCCCTGTAGCCATAGCAGCTGTTTGGGAATCAATAACGACGACCCGGTCTGATCCAATTTCGTTCTTGGCCTGAAGGGCCGAATTGACGGTTCCGGAGATACCTGATGAGATCAGGATCGCTACTACATCCATATCTTCATTTAGAAGCTTGGAAAAAATTTCAACAAACTTGGCCTCAGGAGGTTGTGATGTGCTGGGCATGGACGGACTCTTTTCCAGTCGAGTATAGAACTGGGTGGGTGTGATATCAACACCATCCTTGAAAGAATCCCCATCCCAAATGACAACCAGGGGGATGACCTTGATGTTATATTCTGAGATCAATTCTGGCGGTAAATATGCTGTACTGTCGGTTACAATAACGACTTTATTCATATATTTTCCTTCTGACGATGATCGCTTCGAGAAGAATATTGTTGATTGTTTCCAAAAAAACGGAGCGGGAATTCCCGCTCCGTCTATAGCACCCTCGGCGTGACTCGAACACGCGACCCCTTGCTCCGCAAGCAAGTGCTCTAATCCACTGAGCTACGAGGGCAAATCAATTGGAGATGATTGTACAACATGGGAGTATAAATGGCAATAGCATGAAAAACTACGCGCTCAGAAGGTTTTTTTGCTGTGTTTTTAGTGCCTTTTCGGAGTAGAAATCAGTATTATAGGTGTAACATATTGTGGATATGATGAAGGTCATGCTATATCCATGAGCTTGTACTTTCCCTTCAAGAAGGTGTTCTGATATGATTACTTGCGAGAGACGGGATAAGTTAAACTTTATCACTGTTTCCTCCTTTGGCGAAAGCCTCCTCAAGCGGATAACTCTGGTTGAGGAGGCTTTTTTCATTAAGGTTGTATTGATCCTGAATATCTTAATCAATCTATAATATTTTTGTTAAATTAGTGCTGTAGCATATCTCCGGAAGCTATAATAAGCCGTAAGGTTTATTGAAATAATGACATCTACCAAGAAAGGTAATTACGAAGGATCAGATTTTCAACGATACCTTCAATACATCCAAAAAGGAATCAGCATGATAAAGCGGAATAGGATCATACTCGCAATAGTTGTTCTGGCACTTGTTACTCTGGCTTGTGTTTTTAATCCTCTTAAACTCATTGAGCAGCCGGCTTCTATAAAGGACGATGAGATTGTGACAGCAATTTCCACAGTCGCAATAGATGGGGGAGACCTTCCGGCTCTCTATCAGGCTATCAACCCCGGTGTTGTTGCCATCCGGGCATTAACAGAAGAGGGTGGAGGATTAGGCACTGGATTTGTCTGGGACGAACAAGGGCATATTGTCACGAATTTCCATGTAGTTGAATCTGCGACTGACCTGGAAGTGGATTTCCCTTCGGGATTTAAGACCAGGGCGGAAGTTTTAGGTATGGATACTGATACAGATCTGGCTGTGTTGGAGTTAAACCAACTGCCCCCGGAACTGGTCGTTCTCACATTGGGAAATAATCATGATCTGGTTGTCGGGCAATCAGTGATTGCTATTGGCAACCCCCAGGGATTAGATGGGACGATGACCCAGGGGATAATTTCCGCACTAGGTAGAACGTTGGATTCAATGCATTTTGCTCCAGGGGGCGGCGCGTTTGCCACTGGAAATATCATCCAGACCGATGCAGCAATTAATCCCGGTAATTCTGGCGGACCATTGATCAATCTTAACGGTGAAGTTGTTGGTATCAATTCAGCTATCAGTACAACCAGCATTGATATGACCGGACAACCGGTTAATTCCGGGTTGGGTTTTGCGATATCTATCGATACAGCAAAGAACGTCATCCCAAACTTAATTGAATTTGGAACACACGATACTCCATTTGTTGGCATTCAGGTCCTGAGTGAAGTTAGCTTATTTGTCCAGGAAGAACTGGAGCTTCCGCAATCTACAGGAGTATACATCCTGGAAGTGACCCCGGGAAGTCCTGCAGACCGAGCAGGACTGAGAGGTACAGATGTAGAAGGTGATATTCCTTTGGGTGGGGATTTGATCATCGCGATTGATGATCTGGAAGTTCAGAATTTCGAGGATTTTATGGGTTATCTGCTTACATACAAAAACCCCGGCGACGATGTTGTTATCAGCGCCATCCGGGATGGTAAAGTCTTGGAATTTGAGGTTAGGCTTGCCAAACGACCCTGAGGTAGGATCATAACCATTAACACAAAGTGGAATCGATCACTGCGTTCGGGAGTAGATCCTGCGATAAATGGCAAATATCTCTGAAATACTCTTGATATAGGTTTGTGTTTCAGAAAACCTAATGATTTCCACAAATAGATCTGGATCTCCTCCGGCTTCATCTAACCAGATGTCAGTATTTCCCCCTCTAGCGTTGTACGCGGCTAGGGTTGTGTACATGTCTCCATCGAAATATGATCTTAAGAAACCCAAATAGGCAGTACCCAGTTTAACACTGACAAACGGACGATAAAGGTCCTCATCGCTGTAATCTGGCGGCCAACCATCTTCGTTAGCTTGCTCCGCGCCAGTGCTGGGTATGATCTGCATCAATCCCCTTGCGCCAGCAGTGGACCTGACAAAACCTTCAAAGAGGGATTCCTGCCAGATGACACTGAAAAGCAGCAAAGGATGGAATCCGTATTCCTGCCCGGCTGGAATTACTAAATCACTGAAATATGTTCCGAATCGGATATGGTTAAAATAGACCGGAGCATTCATGGTCTGTGCGTTATCCATACCGGCTGCAGTGAGCACCTGGCGAGAGGCAAAGATGGCAGGCCTGTACAATCCCAGGTCCAGATAATAGTTAGCCAGCCGGTAACTGCTGATGGGGTCAAAACTGACTTCATTCCGGAGAGATTCAAATTCTGCCCTGGCATCACTATACAGATCCAGTTCCCAGAATTCTGTTCCACGGATGATACGTGGGTCTTCAGCCAGTAATCCGAGACTGTCCAGGTTTGTCTCCGGTGGGATAGAAAAAGTCGCCTTGATCCAGGCCTGGGCTTCTTCTTTTTCAACTTGAACACCGATCCCGATATCATAGTCTTGAGGTGGAGTGAATGGCTCCCGACCCTGGAGCAGATCCCGGGCCCGTTCGCTGTAATAACCTGTTGGATCCGCGTTGGCTCCTTCCCGCCAGGCGGCTTCAGCTGCAGCAGTATTTCCCTGGAGTTGATACACTTTTCCGATCCAGAATAAAGCCTGGGAAAGCTCTTCAAAGTCCTGAGAAGCGTCCCTGTAGGTAGAGAATCTTGATAGGGCCGTGTTATAGGCTGATAATCTGATCTGACAGATAGCGCTCTTGAAAAGACTCAAATTCCCGTATGCTGAAGTTGGATATTCATCAAAGACTCGTTTCCAGAGTTCGGAAGCGGTTTCCAGATCTCCTGTCATCTCTTCAACTCTACCAGCGTCATACAGGAACTCTGCCGCCCGGGGTTGATATGGATTGCTCTGGACAAAATTCTGCAGTACCCGGCTGGCTTCACCATATCGGTCTAAATAAAACCATAGCGAATAGGCCTTGAATTCCCAGGCCTGGACCCAGTAGGCATGATCAGGATACTTATCGATTAATTCATTCCAGGCGATCAGGGCCTCTTCATGCCTGCCCATGCCCCGGAGCGAAAAACCCTTAAAATAAAGCGCTGTCCCGCGATCCGCAGCTTCGGGATTTGCCAGGTAGCGATCAAATGCTTCCACCGCATAACTGTATTGACCGGCGTAATAATCCACCAGACCACGGTCCAGGTCATTGATCGCAAAATCATTATTAACGATTTCGATCAGACCCAGGTATGAATCGTAACTGAGTGGATACTGGATAACTGCGTCTTTGAAAGCTGCTTCTGCCAGATCATTTTGTCCCAGTTCCAGGTAAGAAAGTCCGAGTAAATAATCTGCCCGGGCCTTGGCATAGTCATTACCTGTTTGAGTATAGACGTCATTGTAGATGACAATGGCCGTGTTGTAATCTTTCAACTCAGTGTATTCCTGGCCTATTTTTAACTGCAATGTATACAGATCTTCTCCACTGCCGGCAGCAATGGCAGCCTGGTAGGCCCCAATCGCTTTGAGGGATTCTCCAGCAGCTGAAAGGGCATTACCTCTTTTATTCTGCATGTAGGCATCTAGAATACCGGGCCGTCGATTCAGATAGAGTGTGTAGGCATCAGCGGCTTCCAGATGCCGATCCAATGCAGTATATGTTTCTGCTAGGGCGAAATAAGCTTTGTGGACGATATCCGATTCTGGATAACTGGCAACCAGCAGACGCAGATAATCCAACGCCTTCTGGTAATTACCTTTTTGGAAAAAAACTTTTCCGAGACCCAATAACGCCGCGCTGCCTTCCTCAGGTGTTTGAGCTTGGGCCAGAGTATCTTCATAACTCGTTATTGCTGATTCCCAGTCCCCGTAAAAATAGTGGATATCACCGTATATAGAACTTTCCAGTGGAGGCAGGAAAGGAGTGGAGGTTGGGACAGGTGTAAATACTGTCAGATCCTGTACTTCTGCTAGCTCAGTTTCGGCAGGATCTTCAGATGGGGCAGGTTCAGATCGCCGGGTGGTTAGGATATACCACCCAGTAATGGAGATTGTGCCGATCAATATGATCAGTGTTGATACTTGATAGAATCGTCTTCTCATATTTTTAGGTAAGAATCGAAATTATATGGTCCATTCCCCGTGGATGATGGCGGTCAGATACCATTGATCATTTTCTGGTACGAATACCAGCCGCAGACTCCTCCAATCCATTCCCCCATAGCGGGGATCGATGCCGGGGAAATAATATTCAATCATAATACCATCCGGGAAGATTTCCTGGATATTGTTGAGCGAGTTCCCAGAGCTCACTTCAACATTAAAACCTACGATACTGGGCTTTTGATAATCCTGGTCATAAACAAATTGCTGATGGTATTCTATGAATGTCAGATCGATCGGCTTTCCGGTTCCGTCATAATGTCCCCAGGCAAAAGGCTCTGTAGAGCTGGTGTAGCTATCAAATTCTGAAGGACAAATTATCCGGTTATCATTATTGAGATACTGATAGGGTGAGAAACGCAGACATAATTCCGGGTGAATAATTGGGATCAATTGACCGTACTGGTCGTTTTTTAACGACTCAAGAACTTGCTGTCCTAGTATGATCAGATCCTCCGGCAGAGCACTATGTTGTTCGGCTAAAAATCCCAGGTCTACCCAACCTACAGTATCCTGGTGACCGATAAACACCCAGATAGTATTTCCCTTCTGGTAGATATCCCCGGTCGGCAGGATGTCAGTTCCATAGGAAGGGATCTGGCCCAGGATAAGGGAGTCAGTGGAAGGTTTTTCATGAACGCTCAAAAATGAATCCCGAGCAATTCCAACCACAGTGTACCTTTCGAAAAGCTCTTCAATCTCTAACGAAATTACCTCTGTTGGTAGGATCCCAGTAGGCGTGATTGTGGGATCAAGTTTCGCTACTTCCGAACAGCCAGACAGGACTGCACCCGGCAATAAAAAAAGTCCGATTATTATAAATATTACTTTAGAGAGATTCTTATTGATTGAGGTTGGCATAATACACACAAATTTGGGCTAAAGGGCATTCCTGACAAAGCGGTTGGCGGGCCTTGCAGATTTCGCGACCCAGTCGGATGATGTTTAGGTGAACAGGATAGTAAGTTTCCGGTTCAAATTGCTCAGCCAGATATGTATGAGCTTTGGCAGCATTCATATTCTCAGGACGTATGCCCAGTCTCCCGGTAATTCGGTAGACGTGGGTATCTACTGGAAAGGCCGGCATGTCAAGAGAGAAAAGCAATACGATTGCTGCGGTTTTTGGGCCAACACCTTTTAGCTTGATCAGCCATTCGGAAGCTTCATAGCTGGGCATTTCTTTCAGAAAATCCAGTTCTATCCGTCCCCTTTCTTCCGTAATCACTTTTAAGGCATTTTGAATAGCTGGACCTTTCTGGTTAGCCAAACCTGCGGTTTTGATCAAGGGTAAGATTTGTTTTTCTTCAGCATCCCTGATTTCTTCCCAGGTAGGGAATCTTTCCAGGAGAGTATCATAAGCAATATCCCGGTTAACGTCATTTGTATTTTGAGAGAGGATCGTAGATACTAGTTCCCCTACGGGAGATAGGTGAGGACGCCAGGTTGGTGGGCCATATTTATCCACCAGTAGCTGGTGGATCTCAGCCGCAAACTGTTTTTTGTTCATAGATTAGCTGTATTGTAATTGAAAACAGGGCTTTCCTACACCAATCGGGATCTGGCATTGATTGCGATAATTAAATGTAGGCCCCAGATCGTTTAATTCTGGTAATTGCTCTGGTGAGAGGAATTTTAATTGTCGGAGGATCTCAATCATCACCGCTTCAAGAGCTCGTTTCCCAAGGTCTCCACTGGCAATCTTCAGAGTAATGCCTAATGCCGGGGATCCCGGAGCAATCGCATTCTCAAATAAACCAGCAGCCTGGTACGCTTCCGCTCCAGCTTTGGAGATGATCTTCCCTTTTTTGAGTTCCATCAACCTGGTATCCAGCCTGCCGGGACCGGCCACAAAAAACGGATGATTCCCCATAGCTGATGTAATCTTGCGACAGGCCTGGGAACGTCTCTCTGGGAATTTATCCGGTTTTACAAGACGGGCCCAGCCCAGGGCTGCGTTGTAAAGAGGAACAGCGAAAGTTGGCACCGAGCAGCCATCCCTGCCGATTTGAACTAGGTTTGGGTCGAGCCCGCAGAAATCACTGAAAGTATCCAGGATCCGTTTCTGGATTGGATGATCTACCTCGGTATATCTCTCTTTTGGAACACCCATCAGTGCGGCCTGTCCTAACATACCGGTGTGTTTTCCCGAACAATTGTGATGATTCTGCGTTGGCGATTTTCCCTGGTCCTTGAGTTTCGCCCGACTGGCTTTGTCAAATGGTTGGTGAGTGCAGCATAATAGATCTTTCTCTGTGATATCTATTTTGCTCTGCAGCCCGTATATTGTTTTTAAATGAGTATCTGTGCTGGAATGTGAAGCGCAGGTAATTGCTAATTCTTCACCTGTCATCTCATATTTTTCCAATCCGCCCATCTCTACCAGTGGAACAGTCTGGAAAGGTTTTGCTGATGAGCGCATGAAAGTCACACAGTTTGGGTCCCCTGCGAAGGCAAATAGGTCACCATCAGCTGTTACAACCGCAACGGCTCCATAATAGATGGATTCAACAACATCTCCGCGGAGTATCTGAAAGAGGGGAATATACCCCGGATTGTTTTGGTCAGGGTCTCTCATGATTAAAATTCTGGATAGGATTATCCAGTTGGCGAAATGCTAGGGGATCTTCTTTCCATTCTCATCCATTCGGGGAAAGTAATTCCTTAAGTAGTATTGGGATAAACCGTGTTGAAGCCGCTGAAGGAAGAATTCGCGATCTCGTTTCAGGAATTTAAAATCATCCAGGAATTTCTCTGCCTGTTTTTTTATATCCTCGGCTGATGCCTTCCGGTTGGCAAGTTTATCTATCCGCTTGTAGATCTTACGGAATGTTTTTTTCAGTTCCCGGATATGGTCCTGGGTGATAGGACCCCCACGTCCGCTGATCATCTCATAGTCCCGAAAACGGGCTCTTAGCAGAACGTCCAGGGTGTCTATCCAGGTTGGTAGATGGGCTTTGCTCATGAAAGGAGGGCCTTTGTCCACAACGGCGTCTCCGATAAACATCACTTTTTGAGATGGAATGATCACCCAACTGGAGCCAGGCCTTGGTCCGGGATGATGTTCTACCAGAACTTCTTCATCAGACCAATGGAATTGGATTTTTTCAGTGAACGTTATATCAGGGACCAACCACTGCATGCCTGATGTCTCGGGGTATTTATCCCATTGGGAACCGCTTTCTGTAAACTGTGGACGGTAAATTGTGTTTGGTTCTTGCAGTCCGGTGGCGGCATCTTTATGGGTCAGGATCGGGCAATCCAGGCTCTTGGCGCCAATAGTCCGATCGGGATGGTCATCCAGGCAAACAGCCAGCTTATGGATCGTACCCTGGCTGCGATTCAATAATGTGGTCTTCCAGCGATGTCCATCTTCAGGTCGAAGTGGCGCATCAATGAATATCATTCCCCGGGGCAGCAGGATTGCACCAATGGTTGGTCCTGGGTAACTATCTTCATAATAAATCCCGGGTTTAATTTCGTGCATTTATTCTCCTTCTGAGGTTATCGATGATGGAAGATCCAGTCTTATAGAGATGGGATAGTAAAAGTGAATTTTGCTCCACCTTCCGGCAGGTTTTCTACCCAGATCCGTCCTTTGTGGCCTTCAACAGCGAGTCTGCAAAAAGCCAATCCCAAACCCAACCCCTTTATTCTCTCATCAGGGTTAATGCGAGTGTATTTATCGAAGATACGGTCAATATACTCTGGATCTACTCCGGGTCCTGAATCCTGGACCCAAAATCGGATGGTATTCCCGTCGGCCTCGACTCCAAAATCAATATGTCCTTTGGAGGGTGTGAATTTGATGGCATTCTGAAATAAATTGATCAAAACCCGCTCAAGCATATCACGATCAGCATGAATTAGTGGAAGATCAGCAGGGATGGTCAGGGATACGGTTTGTTTTTTCGCATCAGACTGGGTGATCAAGGCTTGTTTGGCATAATGGATCAGCTCATCTGGTTTTACTTCTTCCAAATTTGTAATAGCCCGTCCGCTTTCCAACTTGTTGATATCCAGAAGTGACTTTGTCAGTCTTTGGATTCTGACGGTGGATCGATTGGCGATGTCAAACAGGTCCTGAATATCTTGATCTCTTGCGCCGGGCAAGGATGCCTGGATTACATCCAGGCTTGAGATCACATTTGATAATGGAGAGCGTAGATCGTGGAAGATCATGGAAGTCAGATCTTCCCGGAGTTGGTCCAGTTTTTTCCTTTCAGAGATATCGCGTAATATCCACTGTAACCTGCATTCATTGGCGATCTGGATCTGATGGACATTGACATGGATAGGAATATTTTCAGAGTTCTTGGTTTTCAGATTGGATTCATATGAATAAGATGCCACATCCGGCAGCTTTGAGAAATCCTGACCAACACCTTCCCAGTCAATTTCATGAATTTCACTGATGGATAGTTCTTTAAGTTCTTTTTCAGAGTATTGACTTGTTTCCAGGGTGCGATTATTGGTTTCAATTACATTTCCCTGCAAATCAGTAATGATAATGGGGTCAATACTGTTTTCAAATAAGTCATGGTAGCGGCTATGTGTGATCTTTAAATCTTCATATAGCTGGGCGTTTCGGATGAACGAACCTGCCAAGCTTCCAATGCCAGATAATACTTGTAGAGCATCAGCTTGAAAATGTCCAGCAAGTGGATTCACAGCTTCCAGCACACCGAGGATTTTTCCCGGGATGAAGATCGGTGCTGCAACGATTGCATATGGTGATATTTCAGGGAAGAGTTGATTGGTTTGCGAAAACCGAGGGTCGTCTTTTGTATCCGGGATTATCTCCCCTTCGCCACATTCAGCAACCCAACCGGCAAAACCCTGGCCGATCTTGATTTTTCTCCCAACCAATGAAGATCGGAGGTCGATAGTATCGTGGATGGCGGCCTTATAAACCAGATTGACTGCTTCGCTATCAATTAACGATAAGGTGACAGCCTCTACCTGGAGAGCTGTCTGGATTTCCTTGAGAATATTGTCCAGAACCGTTTCTAGTCTTAAGGTTGATGACATTGCTGTGGCACTGTTTGCCAGGGCAGTCATAACTCTCGCCCGCCGTTCACTTTCGCCAAATAACTGGGCATTGAGGATCGCGATACCGGCTTGATCAGCGATGGCATGAACCAGCGCCAGGTGGTACTTCTGAAGGTAGTGGGGTTTAGGATGGACTAATGTGATCACACCCATCAAGTCATTCCGGGCCATGATCGGCACAGCGACTACTGATTTCGCGCCGGTTACTTCATCATCTGGTCGTCGAAGCCAACGTTCATCCTGGCTGGTATCTGGAATGTTCACCGCGTCTCGGTTTTTAACTACCCAGCCCGCGAGTCCCTCTTCCAGGGTTGCCTTTAGCTGTTCGTTAGTATGGGAAAGAAGCTGGTCATTAACGATCATGGCAGACTCGAGGGGATGGCCATTTCCGTCAAGAACGATAATACTGCCACTGATGGCTCCAATGGTTTTTAAGGACAGAGACAAAACCCGCTCGAGTACAGTGGAAAGATCCAGGGTGGTTGCGATTTCGCGACTGATGCGATAAAGCAGCTCCAGGGATGCTTTTTGAGTTCCTTTTTGTTGATCGATACCGTTTTTATTTGTTGTCATACCAGGAATCCTGCTAGCATTATTCTAACTCAAATCCTGGAAAAGGTTTTGAGAATTGATCAAAATACCCGTCAAAATCCTCAAAAGCCCCAAAAAAGGCTTTTGAAGATCAAAAAATGTTCACGCCTTTATTAAAATAGATTATTTCACTATCCGGGAACGAATATACTCTCAGTTTTGTATGTCAAAAACTTATAACATTACACCTAGAGGGAGCAAAACCAATACTCAGGTCGTATTAGAGGTGGATTTGAATAGGATTGAACACCTAATGAGGAAGAGTTGGGAGCTGAATTAGCAGATCTTCAACAGTAAGTTTGAGGTTAGCATTTTTCTGCAACAAACTGTGTGCTCGCTGAAATAAATTAACAGCCGATTTTGCTTCCTGCAGATTTACAGAGTTGATTATAGCCTTGATCTCCCCTTCGCGATCGATGTTGCGGATGGGAGTGTCTGATTTACCTACTTGGAGAAGAATATCATGCCAAATTGAACTCCAAATGTTAAGCATTTCCTGGACCATTGCTGGATCCTTAACCAGTTGATTTGCATAGGTGAATCTGGCAACGGAGTCACCCTTTAGGATTTCAAAGTGCTGGTCTAGGAGAGTGTTTCTCCTCTCGAGGATTTCAGGATTCTGAAAATATGCCAGGGCAAGTTCCGGTTTTCCAGCAGATATGTGAGCCAGGAAATCAGCATGATCTTTAGGGATCTGATACAAATCCTCCAATCCCTGCCTGGTTGTTTGAATAGGTACTGGATTGAGTTTGATCTCCTCGCAGCGGGAAGCGACAGTTTCAAAAAGGGAGTTTGTGGAAATCGCTGTAAGGATCAGGATCACAGACCCGGGTGGTTCTTCTAAAGTTTTTAAGATTGAATTCTGAGAATTTCTGTTCGCTAATTCAAAATCGATCAATAACCCGAACCGTCTGGAGGCTTCATAGGGGGAGAGGGACAAACTCCGGACCATCTCCCTGACCTGGTCGATCTTGATCTGTTTGCTGCCTTCCTCAACAATGATTGGAAAGAGATCCGGATGTTCCAATCTCTGGAGCCTGGTGCAGGTAGGGCATTTCAAGCAGGGGATTCCGGGACTCTTGGCATTTGGGCAGCAGATAGCCTGAATAAAACGGATCGCCAGATTCTTCTTTCCGATATCGCTTGGTCCCGTGATTAAATATGCGTGGCGCAGCGTATTATTTTCTATGTGTCCCTGTAGTAATTGGACCGCCCATTCGTGTCCGATCATATCCCAAGTCATGGATGCATTCTACATCGGGGTAGATATTTACGCAATGTTGTTGACATGAATCTGGCAACCCATTAGAATGAGCCCAGTATGGATATCCTGAATTCTCTCAACGAGCAACAAATCAAAGCTGTAACCTCTCCCCCCGGACCTATTCTGATCTTGGCCGGGCCAGGTTCTGGAAAAACACGAGTATTGACGCAACGTGCAGCTTATCTGATTGGTGAGTTAGGGATCCAGCCATCTCATATGATGGCTGTGACTTTTACGAATAAAGCTGCCAAGGAAATGGGCAATCGCATTGCGAGCCTTCTTGGCCAGCATACCCACGGTATGACTCTGGGTACATTCCACGCTACTTGCGCCCGTACCCTGCGGATCGAAGCGGAACATTTGCCGGTGGATAAAAATTATGTGATCTTCGATGCAGATGACCAGACCAAGATCGTCCGCCAGGTTATCAAGGAACAGAACCTGGATGAGAAGCGATACCGGCCGCAAAGTGTGCACGCTTCTATTTCTGCTGCCAAGAACGAATTGTATTTGCCAGAGAATTTCCCTGTCCAAACATACAGGGATGAAATCGTCGCCCGGGTTTACGAGCAGTATCAGAAGATCCTGCTGATGAGCAATGCCCTGGATTTTGACGACCTACTTTTATGGACGGCTATCCTGTTGAACGATAACGACAAGATCAGGGAAAAATACGCCCGGCGCTACCAGCAGATCCTTGTGGATGAATTCCAGGATACTAATATGGCACAATACACCTTGCTGAAACACCTGGCATCCTATCATAAGAATATTTTTGTAGTGGGGGATTCGGATCAATCCATTTACCGCTGGCGCGGGGCAGATTATCGTAATGTGCGCAGATTCGAACAGGATTTTCCGGATACGGAAGTTATTTTGCTGGAGCAGAATTACCGCTCAACCCAGAATATTCTCGATACGGCGATGACGGTCATCAATCGCAATAGTAATCGAACACCCAAAAAACTCTTTACAGAACGGGGTCCAGGGGAAAAGATCTTTATCCGCGAAGCCTATGATGAGCGAGAACAAGGGCTCTTTGTTGTGGACCAGATCATTCAGCAAATTGCTGAGAAGAAAGCATCTCCAGCAGATTTTGCGGTGATGTACAGGACCAATGCTCAATCTCGCCAGGTAGAAGAAGCCTTTTTATCTGCTAATCTTCCATATAAACTGGTTGGGGCTCAGCGTTTTTACGGACGGCGCGAAGTAAAGGATGTGATCGCGTACCTCCGATTGGTTGCTAATCCTGATGATGGATTCAGCTTGGCCCGGATCATTAATACTCCCAGCCGTATGATTGGCGCGAAAACATTCGCCGAGTTAATAACAATCGCTGGTCAGCGCGAGACAACTCCCGGTAAATTACTGCTTGATCTTGGTCAGGAAGAAACTCCTGATTTGGATTCCTTTTCAACCGCGGCCGGGAAAAGGCTGGCCGGATTTGGGCGTTTATTCCATAAATGGCGAACAGCGTATGAGACCCTGCCGCCTGTGGAAATTGTTGATCTGATACTGGATGACATTGGTTTCCGCAACTATTTAGAAGATGGCAGCGAGGATGGATATGAGCGCTGGGAAAATGTCACCGAACTTCGCCGACTGGCATCTGAATATCAGACTGTTGGGATTTTATCATTTCTGGAAGATATTGCCTTGGTCTCGGACCAAGATACTCTGGATCCAAACCTGGAGGTACCTACCTTATTAACACTGCATGCTGCCAAAGGGCTGGAATTCAAGCAAGTGATGATCATTGGTATGAATGAAGGATTACTTCCTCACCAGCGTTCATTCGACGAGCCGGAAGCCATGGAGGAAGAACGCCGGCTATTATATGTCGGTATAACCCGGGCGAAGGATAGATTATATTTATTCCATTCGCTTAACAGGTACAGCTATGGATATATGGAGCCTTTGGAATCATCCCGTTATTATCGTGATATTCCCCCCGAGCTGCGCGCAGAAAATGGATCTCCGATTATTAGAACAACCAGCGCATCATCTGCTGATTCCGTCCGTCCCTGGAAGGAAATTCAAAAGGAATCCAACCGGCCAGCCAACCAGGAGATCCAATATCACCCCGGTGAGAAGGTCGACCATCCCAAATGGGGACAGGGGTTGGTATTGAACAGCATTCTTCAGGATGATGACGAAATTGTGGATATCTTCTTCGAAGGGGTGGGGAAGAAGAAATTGATTGCGTCCCTGGCGGATCTAAAAAAGATCAGCTGATTGAAAATGGTAAAATACAATCAGTTCTCCCATCGTCTGGCAATGAGGGAAACCTGTTATGGCCGTAATTGAAAAAGGCTCTTTTGAAGTGATCAGCCGCAGTCCAACACAAACTCGAAGGATTGGTATGCGATTGGGCGAGCTGCTGCTTCCAGGTGATGTGATCTGCTTGGAAGGAAATCTAGGGGCAGGTAAAACTACCTTCGTTCAAGGAGTTGCCTCAGGTTGGGGGTCTTATGACTCTGTAACCAGCCCATCCTATGTGCTAGTAAATGTTTACCGCCGCCTGGATGATAACCGGCTTTTCCATCTGGATGCTTATCGGTTATCTGGTCCAGCTGAAGCTCTCGATCTTGATCTGGATGCTATGTTAGGACAGGGTCCGCTGCTGGTAGAGTGGGCTGATCGAATTCAAGAAGCTTTGCCGTATGAGTATTTAAGGATAAGGATGAGTTTGATCAATGACGAACAGAGAGATTTTATCGTCAACGCCAAAGGCGAGCGACATAAAGATATCCTGGATCGGTTCAGGGGAGATATTTACGGAGCTTAAATGTTATTAGGTATAGATACCTCAACTCAGTCCGTCGGAATAGCTATTTATGACGGCCAACAGATCCTGTGCGAAGAAAGTTGGATATCTCGCCGATATCACACTGTGGAACTTGCTGGAGCTGTGGATGCCAACCTGCGAAGAGCTGGATTGGCAGCCAAAGACCTGGATGTGCTCGCGGTGGCGACCGGCCCCGGATCATTCACTGGTTTGCGGATCGGGATGGCGTTGGTAAAAGGTCTCGCATATACACATCAACTTCCTGTAATCGGAATCCCTACCCTGGATATTACTGCTCGGGCTATCCCTCCTTGTGATAAACGTTTAGCAGCAGTGCTGCAAGCGGGCCGCAGCCGGCTGGCTGTGGGTTGGTATGTCACAAAAAATGACCAATGGTTCTCCGAGGAGGTCATTGAAAATCTTTCCGTTGAAGAATTGCTTGGAAAAATAGACCAGCCCTGTATTCTGACGGGTGAATTGACCAAAGAGATTCGCGAGGCAGCGGAAGAACATGATCTGCTCAACACGGCTGATCCTACCTTGGCCATGCGCAGTCCAAAATACTTGGCGGAAATGGCCTGGGAGAGATGGCAGGCTAACGATATTGATGATGTTTTGACCTTAAAACCGTTTTATTTGCATAAAGGGGACCCGATCCCGGGATAACCCTTTTTTTTCCAAGGAGTGAACGAGTAAATGGATCAGGGCCTGGAGCTGAAAAAAATAGCCGACGCTGTTTCAAATTGCAAAAAATGTGATCTATGCCATTCCCGCGAAAATGGAGTGCCTGGTGAAGGACCTCCCGATGCTGAGATCATGTTCATTGGAGAAGGTCCAGGGTTTCACGAAAATATGCAGGGAAGGCCTTTTGTTGGAGCCGCTGGAGACTTGCTTATAGAACTTCTTAGTACTATTGGTATGACAAGAGAACAGGTATTTATTACCAACGTGGTAAAATGTCGACCGCCTGGAAATCGTGATCCACTCCCGGAAGAACTTGAAGCATGTAATCCTTATTTGGAGAAACAGCTTCAGATAATTAATCCAAAAGTGATCGTGACCTTGGGCCGTTATTCCATGGCACGGTTTATACCTCAGGCCAAGATCAGTGAGATCCACGGCCAGCCGGTCAATGTGAAGGGGATGCTGATAGTGCCCTTTTTCCATCCGGCGGCTGCCCTTCATAGGCCCTCATTGCGGCCTGTTGTGGAAGCGGACTTTGCAAAATTGCCTGATCTGATCAGAAATGCGCAGCAGGCGCCGGTATACCAGCCGACAGAAATAATTGAGGATAAGAACCAAGCTGAACAGCTGAGTTTGTTCTAACTAATCGGGAAAATATGGAATATATAAATGGTGAAGAATAAAATACTCTATCAAAAATTGAGCGACCGCACAGCCCATGTAGTGATCCTGGGGCTGGGCTATGTGGGTTTGCCTCTGGCGACTGTGCTGGCCGATGCTGGCTACCGTGTGACAGGTGTGGACCTGGATGGAGAAAAAGTCAAATTGCTCAATCAGGGCATAAGCTATATAGATGATGTGGAAACCAGCCTGGTTAAAAAATTAGTTGACGGAAAAAAGCTTCAGGCTACCACGGACTTCTCGGTTGTCTCAGAAGCAGACGCAGTGAGTATCTGTGTGCCAACCCCACTCCGGAAAACGAGGGACCCAGATCTTTCATATATCGTAGCTGTTTCAGAATCGATAGTGGATTTTGTCCACCCGGATATGGTGGTTGTTCTGGAATCTACAACTTATCCTGGAACCACAAGGGAACTGTTACTGCCTATGCTGATCGAGAAAAGCGGATTAGAAATTGGTGAAAACTTCTTCTTGGCTTTTTCTCCTGAGAGGGTGGATCCAGGACGTGAGGACTGGACCACAATTAATACTCCAAAAGTTGTGGGTGGGATCACACCAGCCTGTACTGAAATGGCGGCTATATATTATGAAGGAGCCATGGAAAATGTAGTCCGGGTAACCACAACGGAAGTAGCAGAGATGACCAAGCTGCTTGAGAATACATTCCGAATGGTTAATATCGGGCTGGTCAATGAAATGGCAATCATGTGCGATCGAATGGGCATTGATGTCTGGGAAGTGATTGATGCTGCGGCTACCAAACCGTTTGGCTTTATGAAATTCACCCCGGGTCCGGGATTGGGAGGCCACTGCATTCCGATCGATCCTCTGTTCCTGTCCTGGAAACTAAAATCGTTGAACTATACTGCCAGATTTATTGATCTCGCTTCAGAAATTAACATCGGTATGCCCCGTTATGTAGTTGGCAAGGTCCAGGAAGCGCTAAATAAACAGCATAAGGCTATTAATGACAGCAAGGTTCTGGTGTTGGGAGCCGCATATAAGCCGGATATCGATGATGTACGGGAATCCCCGGCGCTGGATGTGATCGGATTGCTGGAGCAGAGCGGAGCGGAAGTGTCTTATCATGATCCCTTTATTCCGGAACTGCACCATGAAAATGTCGACCTCTCTAGTGTCCCGGACTTGATGAAAGCAGTTGAGAGTGTTGATTGTGTAGTGATCATCACTAATCACAGTCAGTATGATTACCCAGCCATCCATAAAAAAGCCAAGTGTGTGGTGGATACCCGAAATGCGTTAGGTAAATTGGGAAAGGGTGATCCTAAAGTAACCGGTTTGTAAATTCAGGGAACCAGGAAGGATAAATGGACAGATATCTTGTGACGGGTGCTGCCGGATTTATTGCATCAGTTGTATCTCAAAAATTGCTTGATAGCGGTGCAGAAGTCGTGGGTATTGACAATTTGAATCATGCCTATGATGTGCGTATGAAAGAGTACCGCTTAGAAAAATTAAAGGATAATCCTAGATTTTCCTTCCTGAAACTAGACGTCAGTGACCGATCGCTCCTTGACAATGACCAACTTATTGGGAAAGATTTTAAGGCTGTGGTTAACCTGGCAGCCAGAGCGGGTGTGCGGGACAGCCTTAAAGATCCCTGGGTCTATATGGAGACTAATGCTACTGGAACTTTGAACCTGCTGGAACTCTGCAAGCGTGAAGGCATCGGGAAGTTTTTGCTCGCATCAACATCCAGTATTTATGGTCAGGAAGCTCCCTTGCCTACCCCTGAGACTGCTCCCAGTAATAAACCACTTCAAGCATATGCTGCATCAAAAGGCGCTGCTGAAGTGATGGCTCACGCTTACCATTATCTATTTGGAATCGATGTTTCAATTGTGCGTTATTTTACGGTCTATGGTCCTGCGGGTAGGCCAGATATGGTAATGTTCCGTTTCGCTAAATGGATAGCTGAGGATATGCCAGTCAATTTGAATGGTTCAGGAGAACAATCCCGAGGTTTTACATATGTTGAAGATATTGCCCGAGGAACAATCGCAGCATTGGAACCTGTGGGCTATGAGATTTTTAACCTGGGTGGGCACGAAATAATCACTATTAATGAATTGATTTCAACCCTTGAGGCGATCATTGGTAAAAAGGCTAATGTTATTCACCGTCCCCAGCATCCGGCAGATATGATGATCTCTCATGCTGATGTGACAAAAGCGAAGGAATCCTTAGGCTGGGATCCGCGAGTTTCATTGAATGAGGGTATCGGAAAAACTGTCCAGTGGTATTTAGATGAACAATCCTGGGCGAAAAATATTATTACTGATCAACAGTCAGCTGGAGAAAAAAATCGCCCGTGAAACTGATTTTATAACCCACTAGAAATAAGACTGAATACTGGGGAGCGATTTTGATAGCCAGCAATCAAGCATCTACCAAGAATAATCATTTGGCTGCGGTTTCAATTGATAGTGCAGAGGTTCAGGTTGTAATTATCGCCGCTGTGTTGGTTTTTCTCTTGATATTTGATTTTGATAATAACGAAATGTTATCAAAAATAGGTTCTTGGAAGGTGTTACAATTTTTCGGGGATACATCATGCTCTCTCCATCTGGTCCATCTTCTGATGATGTATCCGATTTTTTATTTCTTATTTGAACAGTCCTGGTTCTTGGCGCAGAGTGAAACCATCCGATTTTCCACATCTCTTCTCATAATTAGTCCGGTTGTATATGCTTATGCCTATTTGTTGTATCGGATAATTGAGTCCAATGGAATTCGTATAGAGAGAAGAATTGAAAAAAGATTCTCTCCATCAAAAAAATGATCCCCGGAATTTTTCAGTCGTTTTAATAATGCAACTTTTACATTACCAGTAGGAAAAAATGCCTAAAGATAATCACATTGGATTTTTGGACCTGGTCAGGGGGTTTTTGGCTTTCTGGGTTTATTATGCCCACCTGAAAATGGCGTCGATTGGCAAGGATGTAATCTGGGGAAGCCCGGCCTTGGCAGTTGATGGATTTATGCTGTTGTCTGGTTTCCTGATGGCTTATCACTGGGTTTTGCGTGAGGATCGTTTCCAAAATTTTTGGCAGCAGGCGAAAGACTTTTATATTCGCAGGTTTTTCAGAATCGCTCCGCTTTATTACTCACTGTTAACGGTGGTGTTTATCTGGCAGAATAAGTTCATTTCGATCAAAGAAGCTGTAAATGCGATCATTCCCCCTGCCTGGGGAGGCGCAGTACTGGTCATGGACAGACCTGATTTCCAGCCCCTGTCATTCTGGAATCTCATTTCCCATTACAGTTTCACTTTTGGTTTTATCCCTAAATTCGTAAACAGCAATATGCTGCCAGATTGGAGCATCGGTCTGGAAATGCAGTTTTATTTGATCTTTCCTATTCTGGTACTGATAATTGCCAGGTTTGGATCTGCTGCAACAACCTTTTTAGTGTTCTTATCCACGATAGCTACAGCAAAATTTATTGGCCTGTATGATCACGCTGGCCTTATCGCCCGCTTCCCCCAGCCCTCATTCATACTGTTTAAGTTGAATTTCTTTCTGTCTGGAATGGCTATTGCCTACGCTTATCTGGCGAAAGAGAATAAACGGAAGACTTACTGGATATTGATCAGTTTGCTGTCCTTATTCAACGCAAAGATCCATATTTTAATGATTGCCGCTTTGATCATCCTTCTTTTATTCTTCGATGAGAATTCTAGTGATATATTCTCCAGGATTGGGAATGGGAAATTTTCGAAATTCCTGGGCGATACATCCTACGGACTGTATCTGATGCATCTGCCGGTCATGTATCCCATTTTATATATTTTGTTCAAGCAGGTTTGGTTTAGTAAAATGCCAATCTATCCCCGCCTGGTCGTTACTATGGCTATCATCAGTCCGCTGGTATATGGGCTGGCGTATCTAATGAATAGATCCATCGAACTTCCTGGTATCAGGTTGGGGAAGCAGATCGCTTCAAGGATCCGTCCTGAAAAACAAGCTGCTGATAAAATTTGATGTTCAGGAAGGAGAGGGCTGACTTTGTTATGGATCAGCCCAAATACATAAAACAACCTGGTTCTTAAGCCAGGTTGTTTTTATTGGTACCTTGACTATCAGATAGAAACCGTCGTATAATTCAGATGCTGAATTATAGGAAAAGGAAATTATTAGAATGTAATTGGACCACAGGACATCGGTTGATTCAGATTTCCACGTACGTTAAAAATGAAAAACCGCCAAACCTGGTAGGTCCGCCCACATCGGGAAACACAAGATGCTTCTTAATCAGTTTGCTGGCCTCTTGTGCCTGACTGAGGTCCAGATTGGCCTGTAAGGACTTCCCCTTCCAGACCCAGGTAAAAGGATTTTCTCTAGGATATTCTGAATTATGTAGCATTTGAGCGGTGGGAAAACCAGGCTGACCATAACTGTAGATTTTATAGAGGGGAGGGTTATCATCAATCAAGAGGTGTTTAAAACCCCGTTCTTTTGCTTCAATGATTCTCTGGGCGTGATTGACATGGCAATCGAAGAAGATCACGGATCGGTTGGGGTCAACTTCTGAGAATTGATATGTGGTCCAATCAGCTTCAATAAAATCAGCAGAGGAGTGCGAAAACTCGAGGTGTTTTAGGTTGATATCAAATCCAAGGATTTTGGCATCGGGCGCGGCTTGATTGAACAGCCAGGAGGTGTGCCCTTTCCAGACCCCACTTTCAACGATCAGATCTGGTTTAAAGGCGGTAGTAAATAAATATATCCAGAATGAGTTGTGGAAGCCGCTTCCCCCGGTATTGTTACGATAAGGGCGATCTGCAAATAATGTGATGAATTTTGTGACCAGCTCAGGAGAGAAGAAATCTGGATCGATTAAGCCGGCAAAATGCCTCTCCAGGAAAGGCCTGGCAATTGCTGATAACTCTTCGGCTAATTTATCCCTCAATCCGGGTTCATTAATATAGGAATATTGGGGATCATGAACATGTTCGCTGCGGAAAATGGAGCCGGTTTTGATGCGTTCGAGGTGATAGCCGAATTTTGCTAGAACACGATTTGCAAGGCGGATGATTTTCTTATTCATGGGTTTTATTTTTTTAACTGATTGGTTTTTAACTGGTTTAATCATACCCGTAATTTTTATTAAGTAGGAATTTTGTGTGCTGGATTTAGTATATTACAATAATTGGAGTGTTCAGTAATTTATGAATTCAGAAAGCTTGTTTTTACATAGGCCCTGGATTATACTTGCTTGGATATTTTATCAGATGATCTCAATTAAGAAATGGATTTATGGCTAGAAAAAATAAAACTGACCAATCCGAAGAAATAACCGTGATCAATCCATCTGCTCGCAAGGGGCAATTGATCAATTGGCGAGAACTATGGCAGTATAAGGACTTGTTCTGGTTCCTGATCTGGCGTGATATCAAAACCCGGTATGCTCAATCTGTATTGGGGGTTGGATGGGCCATTATCCAGCCGGTTTTCAGTATGATCGTTTTTACGGTCGTTTTTGGCAACCTCGCCAAGGTCAATTCAGAGGGTGTTCCCTACGCCATCTTCAGCTATACCGCACTTGTGCCTTGGACTTATTTTTCGACATCCTTAACAAGCGCAAGCGGCAGTTTGATCAGCGCTAAAAATATGTTAACAAAGGTCTATTTTCCACGCCTTGTGATACCAATCTCTCCAGTTTTGGCAACCCTGGTCGATTTTGGGGTTTCATTTTTGATCTTGATAGGCATGATGGTCTGGTTTGGTATTACGCCAACCTTTTCAGTTTTGCTTATTCCTGTATTTGTGCTTCTGATGATGTTTACAGCTGCTGGTGTGGGAATGTGGCTGACTGCCCTGGCTATTCAGTATCGCGATATCCGGTATGGCTTGAACTTCTTTGTAAGATTGTTGATGTATGGCTCTCCCGTGATTTATGCAACCAGCAGCATCCCTGAAAAATATCACTATTATTACGCTTTGAATCCCATGGTTGGCGTAATAGAAGGATTCAGGTCTGTTTTATTGAATACCCGGGAGGTTCCCTGGGATTTTCTCGGAATTGGTGCGGGTATGGCGATTTTGTTCTTTATCACTGGCGCGATTTATTTTCGCAAAATGGAAAATATATTTGCAGATGTTGCTTAATTCAGTATTTACGGGCGAGATGAATTTAAAGATCTTGCCGATGGAAATTATTATGTCTGATCTATCGATCCAGGTAAAAGATATATCTAAAAGATACCGAATAGGCATTGATGATACGAAGGATACCTTTGCTGAATCAATTGGCCAATGGATATCAAGCCCAGTTCGAAATTACCGGCGCTTGCGCCAGCTCACAAAATTTTCTGATCAAGAAAATGTGGAGATGGAGGATGTGATCTGGGCTCTAAAAAACGTCTCTTTTGATATTAAGAAAGGAGAGGTTGTAGGCATCATCGGCAGGAATGGAGCAGGGAAAAGCACTTTATTAAAGATTCTCAGCCGGATCACACATCCAACTGATGGATCTGTTATTTTAAGCGGACGGGTTTCGAGTTTGCTGGAAGTTGGAACTGGTTTTCATCCGGAACTTACTGGAAGAGAGAATATTTTCCTCAATGGCACGATCCTCGGTATGACCAAGTCAGAGGTTGAGATGAAGTTTGACGAAATAGTGGAATTTTCTGGTGTGAAGAAATTCTTAGATACACCAGTAAAGTTTTACTCGAGTGGTATGGCGGTCAGGCTGGCTTTTTCTGTAGCTGCCCATCTAGAACCGGAGATATTGCTGGTTGATGAGGTCCTTGCTGTTGGAGATGCCGAATTCCAAAACAAGTGCCTCGGAAAAATGGAAGATGTTGCAGCGTTCGGCCGAACGGTTCTGTTTGTCAGTCATAATATGAGTTCCATCAGTCGACTATGTACAAGGGGGATATGGATGGATGGGGGTACTGTTGCAGAAGATGGTCCGGTTGGAAAAGTCATTCAATCCTACCTGTTCTCTGGCGCTTCTGAGACAAACCCAATTGTGGAATACCCCCTTGAGGATCAAGTTGAAGGACAGATTACCGGAATTGAATCTCTTGACCTTCTGGGAAATCCTTCCTTGGTCCATTTAAGCGAAAATCCTTTTTCACTGAGAATTCGCTACCATCTAACGCAGGAACTCAGAAATTACCGGCTGGGTGTTGTTATCCGCACTCCGGACGGTTTTGAGGTGCTTACCAGAACAAATTCAGATCTGGATAATTCTCTCTGGACTGATGAAGAAGGTGATTATTCACTAAAGGTAGATATTCCCGGCCAATTGATGAAGCCAGGTCAATACCTGGTCACAGTCTTTCTGGGTCAACCTGGCCTGAAGCAGCTGGATAAAAAGGAAAATGCCCTGGCTATTAGGCTGGACGGAAAGACCTTCACTGGACAGGGATTGATTATCAGTCCGTTAGACTGGCAAAAAGAAAAATTATAGAGAATCAGAAATTAATATGAAACATCTCTTTCCAAAAAAAATGAGAAAGATCAAAAACCAAAAAACTTCGGGGCCAAAATCACTCACTTTGTCAGATAGGGATGTTTTTTTGATATCTTATCCCCGGTCTGGAAATACCTGGGTCCGGTTCCTTATAGCAAACTTGCTCAAACCGGAAGGTGTTGAGATCGATTTTCATAACGTACAGGAATATGTACCTGAGATCAACAGGAATAATGACATTATTGAAGCCTTGCCTTCTCCAAGAGTCATCAAATCCCATGCTTTATACAAATCTGCCTTCCCGAAGGTTATATATTTGGTCCGGGATGGAAGGGATGTCTATGTTTCATACTACTATTATCGTTTAAAACAGCTTGATGAAGGCATCACCTTCAGTGATTATTTACGCAGGATAGATCATTTTCCATGTTTGTGGAATGAACATGTTGAATCTTGGCTGAAATGGGATCAACCTCAACCGAATATGTTATTGGTCAGGTATGAAGACTTGTTATCAAACCCCGAGGCCGAGTTAAGGAAAATGGTAGATTTCATTGGAATTGATATTTCCAATGATGTGATTACCCATGCGGTTGAAGTATCCAGGTTCGATAAAATGCGGGAGATCGATCAAACCAAAGGCCGGAAATACAATCTGACTGGAACGAAGGATTTTGTCAGAAAAGGAAAGGCTGGGACCTGGCAGGATGAGTATTCACAGGAAGATATTGCCTATTTTAAAGAGATCGCAGGGGATTTGCTCATCCGATTGGGGTATGAAAGTGGTCTTGATTGGTAAGTGAGAAAACTGTATGAACATCATTTATTTCACCAAGGGCCAACGAGGCAGCACCTGTTTAGCCCATATTATTGAAAAAGGATACAGTATAGGCGCAGTGATCGGGGTTGTTCAGGAAGATGAAATTGACCACCTGTCAGTGCAGCATGGTTTCCCTATTTTCTTACTGGAAAAGATAAACTCTCCAGAATCTGTATCGCAGTTGAAAAAACTGGATCCGGATCTATTTATCCTGTGTGGTTATAACAAGATCTTAAAAAAGCCTGTGATCGAAATTCCACCACTGGGGACGATCAACCTCCATGGCGGAAAACTACCTGAGTACCGCGGTGCGGCACCGATCAACTGGCAGATCATAAACGGTGAAACCAGCGGCGGCTGTTCCATTATCTATGTGGATGATGGGATTGACACTGGCGATATCATCGTCCAGAAGACCTATCACATAGAAGCCGATGACACCCATGCCCGCATTCTAGAAAAGACCCTGGAGATTTTCCCACGGCTGTTGGTGCAAGCCTTGGAGCAGGTCGAGAGCGGAACGGCCCAGGCCCAAAAACAGGACCCTCTGGAGGGCAGTTATTTCAGCCGCCGTTACCCCAGAGATAGCAGGATAGATTGGAACCGGATGACAGATGTGCAGGTCCACAACCTTGTGCGGGGCATGCACGGACCCTACCCGGCTGCTTTTACCTACCGGGGCAACACTAAAGTGGAAATAGACCGTACTGAGCTACTGGAAGAAACGATCAGCGGTATTCCAGGCAGGGTGCCGCAAAAACGGGGCAGCCAGGCGGTTGTGCTTGCCAAGAACAGGGGCCTAGTCATTATGGATATCACAGTTGATGGAGAAAAAATGGACCCCTCGGTCTTCTTTAGGATGGGGGACGATTTAGGAAAAGATATAAACGAGGATGGAAAAAATGAGTAAAGTACTGATAACGGGCGGCGCAGGTTTTATCGGTTCATATGTTTCCAGGAAGTTGCTGGAGATGGGGCATGAGGTTGTGGCATACGATGCTTTTGTACACTATATTTCACCAATTAAAAGCGTCCTGAAAGATTATTTCGAGCTCCGGTTTGAAGGTATAACTGACCAAATTGA
>CAYORF010000009.1:0-1915 GCA_964406305.1 uncultured Anaerolineales bacterium
TCTCTGATTAAACTGACCGGTCGGTCAGTTATAGTATACAAATATTATATTGGCGTGTCAAGCAGATTCAGAAAAAAAGATTTGTTAATTGAATGGAATCAAGGATGAGAAGTTTGATTGCGGCCGGATTGTTTGGATAGATACATGTATTGATCCGCTGCGTTCATTAACTCAGAGAGGGTGTCGATATCTTCGTTGAGCTCAACTACACCAAGGCTGAGGGTCATGTTGATTTGATGGGAATTACTTCGGAAAGAGCAACCTTCTGAGGTCAGTCTGATCCGTTCAGCTACTTGAATGGCAATTGGCAGGGAAGTCTCGGGAAGGATGACCAAAAATTCTTCACCACCTACTCGAGAAAAGATATCAATGCTGCGGATCACGCTCAAACAGCACTTGACGATCTGTATAAGGACTTCATCACCAGCGTCGTGGCCATAAGTGTCATTAACAACTTTGAATTTATCCAGATCGAAGAATATCGCTGATAAGGGGCTGTTAAATCGTTTAGCGCGGTCGATCTCATATTGTCCCCAGCGATCAAGCCCCCGGCGATTTAAGATGCCTGTTAAGGGGTCAGTGATCGCTAATTCATGGATCTCTTTATGCAGTCGGGCATGAGTTAGGGCAATGGAAGCCTGGCTAGCGAATGCGAAGAGGATCTCCGCGTGGTCCTGGTTGTAAAAATTTGAGGTGTGATTATTAAGGGAAAGAAAACCTATCACGTGGTCGCCTTCCAGAATTGGGGCGCCGGCCCATGACAGAACATCTTTGGTCGAATCTGTTTTGATCCAATCAGGGTTTTGACTAACATCAGGGATGATCATAGGTTTTTTGGAATCTGTCATCCTCACCAGGGTTGTAAACCTTGAAATATCAAATATGTTATTTGTTTGACCAATGTCCTGATCTGACACTTCCTGGAATCCTTGCTGGCGGACAACTCGCATTTCTCCGTTCTCTACCAGGATCAGGTTTGCAGTATGATAAGGAATCACAGAAGCGATTTGGATCAGGATCTGGTCAAGCACAATTTCTAGATCGAGGGAAGATTGAATAGCCCGACCTGTGTGTTGAAGCGCCTGAGCCAATCGTCTCTGCTCCCTCTCAGCTTCGAATGTGCGGGCATTATTGATCGCAATGGATGCCTGGCTGGAAAGTAGGTCCAGGACTTGGAGCAATCCCTCATCGAGCTCACCTGGCTTGCTAAAGCTCACGTTCATAATTCCAATGACTTTCCTATGAAAGATCAACGGCAAACTTACCAGCGATCCAGATTTCCAGGTGTTCTGGAGATGTTCTTCTGCTTGGATATCTGGGATGAGGATCCTTTTTCCAGTTTGGGCTGTTTGGTAAAAAATGCTGTCCGGGTTTGGAAGATGGACCGGATCCTCTTGAACTTCCTCGGCATAGATCACTGCCCCGAACTCAAGGGTTTTTCCATCGTACAGGAAAACCTGCGCTTCCCTGGCCGAGACTAATAATAGAACTTGTTTGAGGATGCTTTCCAGGACATCTGTTAATTCCAGGTTATCAGAAAGCTGCAAATTTGCTTTACGGAGAGAGTCTGCAAGGATGCGCTGCTCCCTTTCTGCCTGGATATATTGCATATTGATGATTGCTGATGTGGCCTGATCTGCTAATAGGCGCAATATCGTTCGTTCTTCTTCACTAAAGGTTCGGATAGTATCATACCAAATATTCAAAACGCCAATTACTTCGGATGCGGCTTTTAAAGATAGTGAGATTACAGCTTGCTCAGGACCATAATTTACGTGAGCAACACCGTTAAACATGGCGATGTTGGGAATGTACAGGTCTTGATTGGTTGTGGCGACTAGTTGTGAAAGCTCTTCTTCGCCTGGATGAGAAAAAGGCAAAGTTTGTTGTTTATTCTTTCCCAAAGTAAGGAATA
>CAYORF010000009.1:2015-49330 GCA_964406305.1 uncultured Anaerolineales bacterium
GTGAAAATTGGAAAGACCACATAACTGCCTTGATCCTGAAGGAAGAAATAATTCCTGGTCTCTTCAGTAAGTTCATGGAGCATCCCGATCAGAGGTTGATCTACTTCTGCTGACTCAATCCAGGTGGTCAACTCTTCCGGGATGGAAGGATTTTCCCTTTCTGGATATTTATACTGGATCTCAGCCCAATAATGGTAAAGTCTGCCGGAGTAGTTTACTGTACCGCTTCCGGTTAACTGAATGAGGACTAAATGGTCGACCCCGGCTGCCAGGCCAATATTGCGCAGCAGATCAGGGATCTTTTCCATCCAATTTTGAGAGGTGATTAGGTCGGTCGTAAGCTGGTTAGTAGCTTCCAACGCTTGGGACAGACGGATCAGTTTTTTGTTATTTTCTGAAAGAGAGTTTAATTCAGTTGTTGATCTGAGCTGGAGGTCTCTGAGATGGCCGATAAACATGGCCGTAATCGCCAATAAAGAAAAACTGATCAAATGATTGAGGAGCAGTGAATTTAAGATTTCAATACTTTCAGAATGAAGAATTTGCAACAGAAGGTGAATTAAGATACTGATAAATGCAGAAATAACACCGAGGCCCATGCCTAGAGACCAGGCGGAAACCAATACTGGTAGGGCTCCCAACGCCATTAAAACCCAGTAATTGTCGTCTTCTAAGAAGAAGATCAATCCCCCTAGATAGACCATCCAGCTGATTAACACCATAACCCATTCAGCTGGATCCAGTTTTTGAGGTGGTTTAAACCTTTTTATCATTATAAGTAATTCAATATACTATACATTATGTAAAGCGGATCAACAACCACACCAGTGAGATACTGACTGTGATAATCAGGGCAGGAAGGCCTTTTTTCAGGAAGTATTTGTAGGTGATCCTATAGCCTGCTCGTTCAGCAATACCGGCAGTGATCATATTGGCAGAGGCGCCAATTAACGAGCCGTTGCCACCCATGGCTGCTCCGATGGAGAGACAATAGAACAATACTTTTGATTCCGCACCGGGGATGATCAGCGTCAAGTAAGCGATTACCGGAAGCATGGCAGCGGTAAATGGGATATTGGCGATCACCATAGATAAGATAGCACTGAACCAGGTGACAACGATCATTGCCAGAACCAGATTCTCGCCGATAAGTTTGCCAATCACGGTTGCGATGGCACTGATCAGTCCAACTTCCTGGATTGCGCCAACAACTATAAATAGGGACATAAAGAATACCAATGTCGTCCAATCTACAGCTCCAATCATTTCCTCGATATCAGGCCTGACCCAGATCAGCAAAGCAGATGCCCCGATCAGAGCAGTTACCGATGGCAGCAAGTGGACTTTTTCACCGAAAATAAAGAGCAGCATCATGCCTGCTCCGATCCAGCCAGCCTTTTTAAGATTTTCAGGATTTGTTATTTTTCCCCTTTCTTCCAACTTTTCCAAGAGGAGGGGGGAACCGGGTTTCTCTTCAGTAAGCTCTTTTCTATAAGTGAGCCAGCTGTAAATGATCAGGCCAAGAAAGGCCATGAATACGCCGGGAGTGAGATTGTACAAGAAGTCATTGAATGTAATGTTCCCGAAAGATCCGATAAGGATATTGGTTGGCGTACCGATCAATGTGCTGACACCAATCACATTTGAAGCAAATACTTCGGGAATCAATAAGACCAGGGGAGATATATTCAATGCCAGAGCGATCTGAACCGTAATAGGTGTCATTAACAACATGGTGGTCACGTTGTCGAGAAATGCGGATGATATTCCTGTGATCAACATCAAGACCGGAAGCAGGATGATCATCTTGCCACCGGAAATTCGGTAAGCGTGGTAGGAAAGCCAATGGAAAATGCCAGTATTCTCAACAACGGCGATAACCATCATCATGCCCATGATCAGGAAGATCACGTTCCAATCAATATAGGTGATCGCTTGGGGAAAATTGAATATATACAGATCTGGTAAAAAAGGACTGCCTAAGTAGCTGATAGCTAACAGCGCACTAGCGCCAGCTAAGGCCGCCAGGGTATTGTGTAGGAATCCAGTAGCTATCAGGAATAAGACAATCATAAATATTAAGGCGGCAATCCAGAACGCAGGTGTGATCTCTCTTTCCAATGTTACTAATGGGAATGATACGGAATTTCCCAGCTGCAGTTGTTTTATATCAGCTGCAGGAATGTTGTTGATTGTTTGCTGGAAGTGATGGCGGGAGAAGAGTAGTTTTGACTGTTCAGGGATGGGAATTGGGACATTGATAGCATAACTGCCATCTTCCTGGGTGAGAGCTGAGGATAGGGTTTCAATATCTGAATCTAAACCAGAAACAAGACTTACTTTAACCCCTTTAACTGGTTGAAACTGAGCATCCTGTATTTTTCCAAAGATATACGAGAATTCTGAATTTACATCAGCAGCAGACGCATTTTCCATAGAAAAAAGGATAATGGTCAGGGCTAATATAAATAGAATGGTTCCCGCTAATTTGGTTTTAGCCACAAACGCTGCCTTTATCTTTGGAAAAATATTTCGGATTGGTTAAGTTCTAATCCTCTTCCGGTGGGATGTGTTTTTCGGTAGAAAAGATCACCTGCGCTTGACACGCCTCGTTGATCCGATCTGCGAAAGTATGTAAGCGTTCATTTGAGAGAAGATTATCTTCGCCTTCTTCTTCAGGCCGCCCAAGAATTACATACCGTGGACTTTGTTCTTCGCAATAAGATATGATTTCCTCAACTACGCGGCCTTCGCGAATAACCCCTTCAGCCTGAGCGCCGGCCTCAGAGGCCTGTTCCTGAGCGCTTAACAGGATAAACTCACCCATGTCATGTATTTCCTGGGAAATATTATTGGTCTTGCTGCTGCTAGAGTGGGTTAGGAAATCCAGGTTCACTACATAAAGAAAGTAGATGACCTCACCTGTTTCTTGGGATAATTGAATTGACGTAGCAATTGTTGGGCGGCTCGATGGCCCTCCCCGGATTGCACAAAGGATCCCCGACATAATATGCTCCTTACCGATAGGCCGGAAAATAAGTTTTCTGTGGATTCTTCTATATGTAGTGTTAATTTAATTACCCAGAGAAAGAAATTTCATTTTCTCCGGGTAATGTAATGTTAATTTGGTGTTGGTGTAGGTGTGGATGTTGTTGATGTGATAAAGGGAGTAGGCGTAACTGTCCCACCTTGATCGTACAAGGATTCATTTTGGAACTCAGTGACTCCCATATGCCAGGCAAGCTGCAGCTTTTCGGCAGCCACTGCTGGTCGGGAAGGTAGATCCGCTATGCATTGGTCTACCAGGTTTAACATTTCCAGAACAACCACTCTTTGGTTAGGAGGAACCTGTGTAATCATAAAAGAGAGATTTTCTCGAGCAGCTTCCAGCTCATTTTCTGCTAGGCCGTAATTATCATGCAGTATATATTGGTGAGCCCAGGTCAGCAGCTCCAGAGTTCTTAAGAGTTCAAGTTCCTGACGGTTGCCTGAGTCTCTCATCTGGGCGGTAGTTAAAGCGCTGAGGTTTCTTGAACTTGAGTCCTGTCTAGCTGAAACTGTAGCTATCATTGCTGGGGCTAATGTGCCACCAAAATAAGTGTTATTATCCACTTCCGATTGCATATAAACTACATCTTCAGATAATTGATCCAGAGTAGCGGCGATGTCTGACACAGTTTCTGATTGGTTCCCGTCTACTGTGGTCTGCAGGGAGGAAATTTGGATTTCGAGGGCATTCTGGGTAGCCTTAAGTTCTTGAACCAGGGCTTGATTCGTGTCTATAGGTTGGAAGACTCTTTGGTCCAGATAAGGAACCCAACCGGATGCTGCAAAATAAATCACCGCACCCACCAAGCATCCAGCAACTAAAACCAGAATTAGCCGTAATAGGATCCCCGGGATTGTTTTTGAAGTGGGTTTGGGCTGCTTGTCTGGTTTTTTTTGGGAATTATCAACTGTATCCATGATTTCCTCGGTTTATCTTTTGGGATCTTGTCCAGCGTTGGGTATCACCTACAAAAAAAGCCGTTCCACCTGGTGAAACGGCTAATTCTATGAAAGATTACATTATCGACCAAGTTTGGGGGCGAGCCTTTTAATGCGTTTCTTCAAACCGGGCGTTTCCACTTCATGCATCTTTTTCATTGCATCGATTGAGCGGCTGGATTTGCGGCGCCGAAAATGGCCGCGATAACCTTTGGTGCGCAGGATCTTCCCGCTGCCGGTTTTCCGGAATCGTTTTGCGGTGGCTTGATGTGTTTTCATGCTTTTTTTACCCATTATCTTCATTCTCCTGGCAATCTGAATTGCCTTTATTTTTTATTCTTGGTGGTTTCTTTTTCTGGCGGTTTAATTTTCCGCAATATCTTAGTAAGTTCTTTATTGGCATCTTTCACTGAGATTTCACGGGTGGCCGACCATTCAGAGGCGATTTTCTTCTTGATCGTGGTATGGGCTCGCTGTTCTGTGGTATTTAATTTGTCGCCGGCCCTTTTGCCGTGTAGGTCTCTCAATAATGTACAAAATCCAACTAAATTTCCATCTTCTATAACTTGATTAATCCTGTTCTTTCGGACAGTATGTTTACTGTCCATTATTTCTGCCGGCGATTCCAAAATTGCGATGGACTTCTGAAGAGCTTTGTCACTCACAACTGGACGAATCCGTTCTGGGTCTAAATCATCTGTCGGAATCCAATATACCCCATTACGGGTCTGGACTTTATAATATTCCCTGGTATCTTCACCCAGTGATTTTTTTTCTTTCCCTTCTACCTGTCCAACACCATGGTGGAGATGAGAGACCCAATCTCCTTTTCTAAATGACTTTATTTCTTCAGACATGTTAATCTCCAATTTTCTTCATGTCCGCTGGAGGGTAGCCCAGCCAGCTATTTTATCACAGCTGTTCAGGAATTTTTGGTTTTTTGCAGGTAATCCCGCAGTATTCTTTGGATACGCGGCTGCCGTAATCGGCGCAGAGCTTGGGCTTCAATTTGCCTGACCCGCTCCCGGGAAACACCAACTTTTTCACCAACTTCCTGAAGGGTATGGCTTTTTCCATCCGGAACACCGTAACGCAGGCGGAGGATTCGCACCTCGCGGGAAGGAAGGGCTTCCATCACTTCCTCCAGGTGTTCTTTTAATAAATGTTTAGTAGCAGTTTCGTCTGGTAAAGGTGTTTCAAGATCCTCAACAAAATCACCCAGCACTGCATCGCCTTCCTTGGTTGTAGGCATTTCCAGAGAAAGTGGACGCCGAGCGACTTTCATCATGTACTGGACTTTTTCTGGCGCTTCGTCAAGAGCATCTGCAAGTTCTTCAATAGACGGATCGCGTTCCAGGGACTGTTTGAGGTCATTCTGCATCCGGAACATCTTAGAAATCTTGTCGCCCATGTGAACCGGAACACGTATGGTACGTCCTTGATCGGCAATAGCGCGGGTGACAGCCTGGCGAATCCACCAGGTTGCGTATGTGGAAAACTTATACCCACGTAAATAGTCGAATTTCTTGGCTGCGCGCATCAGGCCGATATTACCTTCTTGGATCAGGTCCAGGAATGGTACACCGCGCCCCATGTATTTTTTAGCAACGCTGATCACCAGGCGCGAATTGGCTGTGATCAGATGGTCCAGCGCGTTCCATTCATCCTCGATCATTTGGTGTAGTTCGGCCCGGCGGTCGTCGGGCACGTTGCCTCTGGCCATCTCTTTTCGGGCTAAGCGGCCACGTTCAATGCGTTTGGATAAGTCTTTTTCTTCGTCCTTGGAGAGGAGCGGGATGCTGGCTGCTTCCTTAAAATACAGCTCTATCAGGTCGTTTGTGTCTATGCTGTTGAGGCGATTTTTATGATTTTGGTCCTGGTCTTCTTCTTCTTCCAGCTTACCATTGCCCCCTTCGTCGGCGATTAGGGTTTCTAGATCTTCCTCGTCATCTTCCTCGAGGTAGGGGATATCCTCTTCGAGCAGGGAAGCAAAGGCTTTTTCTAGGCTGGTAACATCTTTTTTGGCGTTAGGGAAGTAATTTAGGATGTTAGAAAATGTGATATATCCCTGGGAATGTCCTAGTTCTATGAGTTCATGAATGGGATTTAATACGGTCTTCTTTTCTGAGCCACTTAAGTTAGGAGTTGTTTTACCCATAGAGGTTTTTGAAACGAACAGATATGATTAATAAATTTTAGATGTGATTCAAAATTGAGTGAACCACATTGATCCAGGCAACGGACATCATTCAGGATTGAACCGCTGCCGAGGAATACACCAATCTTAGAGTTGGTTTATTCCTTCTTCACTGCTTCCGCTGAAGGTGGACGGGGCTGCCCTTTTTTGTGACGGTAAACGATCCGGCCTCGGGTTAGGTCGTAGGTAGATATTTCAACTGTAACTCGATCGCCAAGCAGAACACGGATATAGTACTTGCGCATTTTTCCAGCAAGATAGGCAAGGATCTCGTGTCCATTTTCCAATTCAACTAAAAATTGAGTACCAGGAAGAGCCTTTACTATTACCCCTTCCATTCTTGCTTTCTCTTCTTTTTTAGCCATTTAACCTCTTGTTTTGCTCGACGATTTTTGGGACAGGAATGAAAGTTCCTTTAGAACCAAAACCTTAATCCGGATCGTTAGATCCAGGCTTAAATCGTTCGAATGCCTTGTTTTTTCTGTCTTCTCTTATTTGCCATGCGGCGCTTGCGCCGGCGGATCGCTTTCTTGCGTTGGATACGAGCGAGTTCGCTTTTAGATACAAACCATCTCTTGCGACGGACTGTGCTCAGCACACCACTGCGAGATACTTTTTTCCGAAAACGCTTCATCATCTGCTTCTGCGATTCATTAGGTCGGATTTCAACTCGTACAGCCAAGACTATTCACATCCTTTCTTTTCGGCACTCATACATAAAGGGCGATGCCTTTTTTCCCTCGCCCTTTGATGATTCGTGGCCTAAATTTATGGCAATTTGCCTTGCGCAAATTGTTGCGGATTATCCGCTACTGCCTATCTCCTCCCAAGTATACCTTGAAAAACTTACAATGCAATAGAATAAAGGAAGAAAAACTAACAAAATGCTTACATTGACGGCAATTTTAGGGCATGCTAGAATGTTTTTATGGAAATTGAACAAAATGATGGACAAAATCCTCTGGAGCATATCCCGAAGGGAAATAATACCACTAAAATTTTGAGGAATTGGATGAACTTGAGTAGGGATGTCCCTGCCGGTTTGTTTTATCATGATGCCCTTGATGGAGGTATGCATATTAACTCAAAATTACGGAGATATCTCAGGCAGGAACAGATACCGATCATTCCAATGTTGGAAGAGGACTTCTGGTCCCGCCTGGAATCAATATGTGAGAATCCTGGTCAAGCCCATGATTTGATACAGGAGGCGAGAGCTCGGTTACAAACAGATCAGAATCCGGAATTCAAGTTAGGTTTAGGTAATGATAATTGCCTGGTAATCAGATTATTTCTGATTAACCTTGATGGCTCTGATGATCAAACCTATGGTGGAGTTGTTTTGGACCAGGTCGATGATCATTCTACTTATCTGCTTCAAGTGAAGATGCTGGAAGAGATGAGTGTTCAGGCCAGGAAGACCAATGCTTCTGCGAAAGGGAATTTAGATGCTCTGGCAGATAATTTACATATTTGGAGTCCGGATGTCCTGGATGAGTTTTTATTTGATGCTAGAGATCAGTTAGATCTGGTTAATCAGTCCCTTGACCTTATGCTGAATTTGATCAAAGCTTATAAATCAATACCTGTTTTCTCGGATTCCGTAAATGTAATTGAACTTATCAAAGAAATAATCTCAGATGAAAAACAGGAAGAATATCGGTTGTTAGAGGGTCAAGAACATAAATCTAGCCCACCCTTGTCATTCCTTGACCCGGCTTTAACTCGGCTGGCTTTGGAATACTTGATGAAAGAAATCGCATCTAATAATGCCGAAGGGCAACAAGTTGATGTCTCCATAGAAAATAAGGAAGACAACTTGCTTATCAAAGTGGAAAGTCCAAGGACTCTTCCATTACCTGGGTTGTCGCCTGACCAAGAAGAAATCAGCCCGAAGGATCTAAACATCAAGATCTACCTGGCGAAAAAGATCATAAACGCACAGGGAGGTTCAATAACCTTCCTTAGAAAAGAACCTGGTTCTGAAGCAGTATCAAGTATTGAGATCAGTTTGCCTTCAGAAGCCAGACTAGAAGTTATTCAAAAGCCTGATCTATCATTGGATCAAGAAGGAGCTATTGAGGGCCGGATACTGCTGGCTGAGGCCCAGGCTGAATACCAGATCCAACTGAGGGACACCTTGCAAGGAGCTGGATACCGAGTAGATCTGGCTTCCGATGGAAGCTCAGCTCTTGACATGGCCCAATCAATAAATCCAGATTTAATAGTAGTGGCCCGGAACCTTCCTGGGTTAGATGGATTGCTGGTCACTCAAGGGATTCGGCGCTGGTCAGCGATCCCCGTTATTATGCTAAGCGAAAGGACGGACCCAGGTGATCTGTTATATGCTTACCAGCTGGGAGTCGATGATTATTTGAGAAAACCGATTTCAACTCTAGAACTTCTGGCTAGAGCCCGGGTTTGTCTGCGGCGCAGTGCTAACGCCAGGCGTCCTCTCACCCCTGATATCTTTCAATCCAATCTGACGAGAATTGATTATTCCACCAGGCAAGTGTGGATAAGGGGTAAACCTGTTGATCTGACACCCATTGAATATAACCTGCTGGTTTTTATGTCCAGACAGGGAAAACAGATCATGCCTTATGAACAGTTGCTGGAAAGCGTTTGGGAAGGGCCAGAAAAAGGCACCAGGCAGGGTTTATTCGTTCATGTAAAACGATTGAGGGAAAAAATTGAAGTAGATCCGAAAAACCCCCAGATTATCAGCAATAAATGGGGAGTGGGCTATGTATTTAATCCTTGATTGAGGGGTGTTAATTGACAAATAATCTAAAGTTTGTCATAATCTGAACGTAAGTGCGGAGTTATATTATATTTTTCCAATTTGCTGGACCTTTGTGCTGCCTCAGGAATGGTCGGGTAGCGAATTTGTTTTTTGGATGAATAAATCACACGCGGACTAACATTTCTCAGGAGTTAAACGCAGAAATCCATGGAAAACGAGACTAAAACCCCAGAACCAGAGCAGGAAAACCAGGTACCGGAAGAAGAAAAAACTGCAGATCAACCGGGATGGTTTCAAGATTTTGTTGACCATTATGATGTCGACAAACCCCAACAAGGGGAGATGCTCAAGGGTACGATCTTGGATATTCAGGATAGCTCAATTGTGCTTGATGTCGGTTTTAAACGAGATGCGATCATTCCCGGACAAGATCTTGAGCGCGTGGATCCTGAAATTAGAGATAACTTATCGATCGGAGATGAGATTTTCGTCAGCGTCATCCGAACCCCTATGGGTGATGATGATTTATTAGTGTCGCTTCAAAGAGGATTAACATACAAAACATGGATCAAGGCTGATGAATTAGCCCAGTCTAATGAGCGGGTAGAATTAGAGGTAGTTGACCAGAACCGCGGCGGATTGCTGGTTGCATTTGAAAATCTTCGCGGTTTTATTCCCAATTCACACATACCTGCTATCAGGAGAGGAACCAGCACGCAGCTGGCCGGAGAAATAAAATCCGAGATGATCGGTAAGACACTCCCTGTTAAAGTGATAGAAGTGGACCAGAAAGAACGCCGGCTTGTCTTTTCAGCACGTGTTGTTCAGAAAGGGCAGCGGGAGAAAAGGCTTAATGAGATTGAGATTGACTCGGTAGTAAAGTCCCGGATTGTAAATATTGTGGATTTCGGTGTTTTTGTGGATCTGGATGGAGTGGACGGACTGGTTCATAAATCTGAAATTGACTGGGAAAGAATCCCACACCCTTCAAAGATCTTTAAACTTGGAGATGAGATCGAGGTTAAAGTCATCGGTATTGATAAAGAAAAAGAGCGGGTGAGCCTAAGCCGAAAAATCCTGCTTCCAAACCCATGGTTGAAACATGTAGAGAAGTTACAGGTAGGCGATCTTGTGGAGGGATTGGTTGTTTCTGTCCTGGATTTCGGCGCTTTTATTGAGCTAGCCGAAGGATTGCAGGGCTTGGTCCATGTCAGTGAAATTGGCTACGCTAACACGGAGGATCCCAAAGCTGTTGTCAAAAAAGGTGATCCGGTTCTCGTCAAGATCATGTCAATTGAACTAGAGAGAGAGCGAATCTCACTGAGTATGAGGCGGGTACCGATCTCTGACCAAATGGAATGGATCATGAATCTGGAGGATGCGTCTGAAGGTATTTTGCTGGATTCAGAAGAAGCCATTACGGATGAAGAGATTGATACAGAAGAATCAGAGCCTTCAGCGCCCTCGGATGTTGATGTGGAGGAAATAAAAGAGGTCAATTCTGACGAGGATCCCGGAGAAGATGAAGTAAGCCAGAAAGATCCAGAAGAAGACCAATCAACTCCTGAAGAATCAGAAAATCCAGAATAAAAAAACAAATATTACGAAGCATTTTCAAAGTATGGCTGACTAAAATCAGTCATACTTTTTTTATGCCCCAGATTGGGAATAGTTGCTTTCCTGGCTGGATAGATTGGAGGGATACTCTTCCTGAAGGTCCTCACAGTCACATTCTTCACCGATGAGGCATTTTCTGCAGCAAAAGATCAGTTGACCTTTTGCTATCGGCTCCCAGCAAATTTCCACTCCGCATCCATCACACCAGAACGTATCAGCATACCATGCCATCTAACACCTCCCTTGTAACAGAATAAATTTAGGGTGCACTTACTCAGCCTGAGAACTCAGGTCTGTTCGCTGCGTTGAATTTGATGAGCGATAGTGTAGAGATAGAGAGTGAAAAACAAAGAATAGGGCTTGCTGCTTTCACTATAGCAAAAAACGTTGATTAGTTCAAGTTCCTGGTTTAGATATTCAGCCAGCGACTGGCTTCATCCGGAAGATCTGCGAGGAATCCCTGTTGTATGCTGCAGTTGGGAAGGGAGTTTATGAACAGATTTCCGTAAGTCTTGGTCAGGAGCCTTTTATCGAAAATTGCAACTACTCCGACATCTTTTTTAGATCTTATAAGCCTGCCAAAACCTTGTCTGAAACTGAGGATTGCTTCAGGGAGCATATATTCCTGAAAACTATCATGATATGTTTCTGATCTGGCAGCGACTATTGGGTCTGATGGAACCTTGAATGGCAGCTTGGCGATCACGAGTACCGAGAGATCCTGCCCGGGTATATCTACGCCTTCCCAGAAAGCTCTGGTGCCCAGTAATACCGCTTGTTCTGCTTGGCGGAAACTTTTTAACAAGGTGTGAGCTGATGGTCCGCTTCCTTGTTCATAAACAATTATCCCTTCCTGAGCCAATGGTCCAGTGATAGATCTGCCAGTTTCCTGCAGTTGTAATATATAACCTTCAGGTTTTGTAATATTATCCCCTTTCTCCACGCATGGAGAAAGGGTGACAGGATATTACTAAATGCCGTGACAACACGCTTTCAGCATTGAAACAGAGGGAGACAGCATATGTTTCACAAAATTTTGTATAAATAATGGGTACACGTCAGAAAGGCATGCGTCTTTTAGCGAGTTATATCCAAGATTATCGAATTACAGTTCTATCATATTTGAATTTAAGGACCAATTTAGTGATAATTATTCTGAACATCAAAACGACTTGCATGGATAAATGAAGGGTTATATAATATAGAAGAGTTGACCATCAAAATGAAGAAGCTACCTAAGGAGAAATAATGTATAAGAAAGTGTTTGCAGTTGTAAGTATTCTATTAATTGCTGGATTAGCTTTGAGCGCCTGCACTACGACTCCCGATGCTCCGACAGCCGCACCAGCGGCTACCGATGCACCAATAGCTTCCGAAGTACCAGTGGAAGAGGTCGTTACCATTGAGGAACAACCGTTTGGTGATAATTTGCCCACCGCTCCAACGATTGATATCCCCCTCGTGGTTGCGTATCAGGACTTCTCTCAGAAATTTAGCCCATTCTTTGCGGATACCGGATATGACATGGATGTGGCTAGTTTGACCCAGATCTCGTTGCTGACCACTGACCGCGTAGGCGGGATCATCTTCAATGCGATTGAAGGAGAAATGGTTAACTATAACGGCACAGACTATTTCTACAAGGGCCCTGCAGACACCAAGGTGGAGTATGATGAAGCATCGGATACGACCAAGTACACTGCCAAGCTTCGTGTCGGCATGAAATTCTCTGACGGAAAACCCGTCACCATCGATGACCTCATTTTTTCCTACTACACTTTCCTTGATCCATCTTATGTTGGTTCGACCACCCTGTCATCCTATGATATCCTTGGTTTGGCTGACTACCAGACCCAGACCACAAGCGAAGTATTTGACAAATACGCTGCAATAGCTGAAGAGATCTTAGCTGCCGGCGCTGACCATGTTTGGGCAGCTACCGACACCTGGACACAAGAACAGCAGGAAGACTACTGGACCAGGGTCAATACCGCATGGATGGATTCTGTTGTAGGTATTGTCGACTATGTAAAAGCCAATTACCTTGATGCTTATGGGGAAGAGATCATGGGGATGACCCCTGAAGTCATTTCCGAAAATGAAGGTATTCAGATTGCCTTCGGTATGGCAATATGGGGTTTTGGTGAGATGGTAGACGGTCAGTTTGTGGCTGCTGTTTCCGGAGATACCTACGATTTGATCACAACATTCCCCACGATTGAAGATTACTATAACGAAACATACGCCGCTTACGAAGGTAATCTGGTTGAATATGCTTCCGTTGAGGATGCGGCCGGCGCCGACTTGCAGGGTAATGTAAACTCTGCTTTCATTGGCCTATGGGGTCCGCTAGACGAAAGCATGGGTGGTGAGGGTGTTCCTAACATTGCGGGTATCGTGAAGGTTGACGATTACACCGCGGAAGTCACTGTGAAGGGTTTTTCTGCCCCAGCCGTGTACTCCATACTCGGCATCCAGGTCTCGCCACTGCACTACTATGGCGACGTTGCAAAATATGACTATGACAACAACATGTTTGGCTTTGACTTTGGTGACCTGTCCAAGCAGTTGAGCTTGACCGCTACCCCGATGGGTGCTGGCGCGTACAAGTTCGTCGAGTACGATAATAGGGTCGTCTACTTCACGGCAAACGAGTCCTATTATAGAGGTTGCCCGAAAATCGCAGAAGTTCAGTTCAAAGAAACCACTTCCGCTGAAGTTGCCTCTGCAGTTCAAACAGGTACAGCTGATGCAGGGGAGATGACCGGTTCCCGATCTCGCTTTGATGAGGTTGCATCTTATAACGCTAACGGCGAAATCACGGGTGACATCATCACCACAAGTAAAGTTGATAACCTTGGTTATGGCTATGCGGGCATCAATGCCGGTACAGTCAACGTGGCTGGTGAAGCAGACTCCGATGCATCCAAGAGTTTACGCAAAGGCCTAGCCACGATTTTGGCAGTCTACCGCGACGTAGCCATTGACAGCTACTACGGCGAAGCCGCATCCGTCATCAATTACCCGATCTCTAATACATCCTGGGCAGCTCCCCAGCCGACCGATGGGGACTACAAGATCGCGTTCTCAACGGACGTTGACGGAAATCCCATCTACACCGCAGATATGACACCAGAAGAAAAATATGCAGCTGCAGAAACAGCAGCACTAGGCTTCTTCGAAGATGCCGGTTACACGGTCGCCGGTGGCAAAGTTACTGCAGCTCCTGAAGAAGCGAAGTTAAGCTACGAAGTCATCGTTCCTGGTGACGGCACTGGCGATCACCCTGCGTTTGCGATCCTGACCGGTGCACAAGCTTCCTTGGAAAATATCGGAATGGAACTTAAGATAAATGACCCTGCTGATTCCAACATCCTCTGGGATGCTCTTGATGCCGGTACCCAGGAACTATGGACTGCTGCCTGGGGTGCTACGATCGACCCCGACATGTACCAGGTCTATCACAGCAGCGGAGTTGTAGGTGAAGGTGGTTCTGATTCGAACCATTACCAAATCCGTGATGCAGGACTGGATCAGCTTATTGTTGATGCCCGAAAGAGCGATGATCAGAGTTACCGCAAGGCGATTTACAAGCAGGCTCTTGACACGCTTATTGACTGGGCTGTTGAGATCCCGACCTATCAGCGACAAAACAGCATCATTTTTAGCACTGTGCGTATGGATATTGATACAATTACGCCTGACATTACTACCTTCTGGGGTTGGATGGAAGACCTGGAATTAGTTGAGATGCGCTAATCGCTTGGTGGTTTCAATAAAGCCTTTTTGTAAGTGAATATGAGCCCACCTCCGGGTGGGCTCATACTATTTTGTTGATATGGGATTAGTAAAGACAAATTTCGGTTGAGAAGCATGAGGGAATCGACATGAGAAATTTCATAATAAGGAGAATCTTACTCGGTTTGTTCATTACGTTCTTTGGAGCGATGGTGATTTATTTTGTCATCCGCTGTTTGCCTTCCTCCTACGTAGAAACGCTCGCAAGACAGAGAGCCAGTAGCCCCTTAAGTAACAAGACTTACCAGGAGTGGTTGGATCAGCTCAATGTCGTCTACAAACTAAACATCGGGATTATTCCAGGTTTTTTCGGATGGCTCGGAAATGCGCTGAGGGGAGATTTTGGTGAATCCTGGCATTATGGTATTCCTGTTACAGAAAGATTTAACCAGGTTATCTGGTATTCCGTCGTCATTAATATTGTCACGTTTATTGTTCAAATTTTTATCTCTATCCCTTTGGGTATTTTGGCAGCAAGAAAGCAATACAGCAAAACGGATTATGCTATCACGGTCTTTGCATTGATGGGTATATCGCTGCCAACATTTTTCCTTGCGACGTTATTAAAATATGGTTTTTCCATAAAACTCGGCTGGTTTGATCTCTATGGGTTAACCGGCAGGTACTTTACTTCTATGACCCCTTTTCAACAGGTAATGGATATTGGATATCACATGATCCTGCCTGTCGTTACGCTGACGATGCTCTCGATTGGGGGACTTATGCGCTATACTCGAACGAATATGCTGGAGGTTCTCAATTCGGATTATATACGTACCGCGCGTGCGAAAGGACTTTCAGAAAAGGTCGTCATCAATAAGCATGCCTTTCGGAACACTTTGATTCCGCTCGTTTCGTACATGAGCTATCTGCTGCCAGCAATGTTTGCCGGCTCGCTAATTACGGAGACGCTCTTCCAGATACCGGGTATTGGCTATGTATCCTATCAAGCCATTATCCGCGGCGACATACCCTTCGCTATGTTCTATTCGACATTCCTTATCGTTTTGTCAGTGGTCAGTCTTATCGTTGCGGACATAATGTACGCAATGGTGGACCCGCGAGTAAGAGCGAATTGATTGGAGTGGTTTATGTCTGAGAACGGAATATCCAATAAAAACACAGAGCCGGAAGTCGTCCGAACCAATGAGGGCATTGAAGAGATGCATCTTGACGATTCTCGGCGTGTCAAGGTGCTTTCTCCTGGTATGCTCGTTTTCAAACGTTTCATACGCAGCAGCCTTGCTGTCATCGGTCTTGTTATCCTGCTGTTCATGTTCTTGTTTTCATTTCTTGGGCCCCTGCTTTCTCCCTATGGCCAAACGCAGGTTTTCAAAGGCGTAGGTTCTATGTCCAAGGATTATGCGGGGGCAATATATAACGAGGAATTGCGTTATACAGTTGTAGCGGGTGAGAGCTTCGGAAGCGCTGAGCGCGCTCAGTTCCTGTTAGCCCTCGGAAAAAATACCGAAACCTTCAGCTATGGGGATTCCGTCTATTACTATGTTAGCGAGAGTAAAGATGTCTATCGAATCCTGCGGCTTGAACCTGTTGCCGAAGTGATGTTCGGGGTTTTTAGACCTTTAGGCGGTGATGATGTCCCCGATGCGCTTAAAGAGGCATTTCAATCCAATGTGGATAATAAAGTGAAAGTCTTTACGTTGGACGGCGTGTCCTACCGCATTACCGAAACAAATAAGGCATCACAAATTTCCACCGAGCATGACTTGGCGCTTGCCATGTTGAATGTATACGACGCATATAATGAATCGGATTCAAAAACCGTTACTTCCTACGATTTTAGACTTGCCAGCAGCCGCGCAATTGCGCAGAAAAATAATACCTTTTCGGTTGGCGATCATACATACACTATCGGCTATGATGAAGCTAAATCCACAATCTTTGATGCCGCGGGTGCTGAATATGCCGAAGTATCTGGTATTATCGTCAACCCCCTTGATCAGGCGTTATTCCTGACAGTTGATTTTAAGGCGGCGGTTCGTGAGGCGATTATTGACCGTGAGACCAAATTTTCATACCTTCATGACGATGGCGAAAATATAGATTACCAGATTGTACGTGTCAATAAAACCTACAATATTAGGAAAGAAACAGCTACGGAGCTAATCCGCACGTTTGAGGCTCCTTCCGCTGAGCACCTTCTCGGAACCGATAACAATGGCATGGATCTCATGACACGACTCATGTTCGGCGGGCGGGTATCGCTGATGGTCGGTTTTGTGGTCATATTTATCGAGGTTATCATTGGCATCATTGTCGGCGGCATCTCCGGGTACTTTGGGGGTTGGGTGGACACTGTGTTGATGCGTTTTGTCGATTTGTTCAACAGTATTCCATTTTGGCCGATGGTCCTTATATTTGGTTCTGTCATGGACACCCTGGAAGTTAATCCTATGGTGAGAATCTTCCTTTTGATGGCGCTCCTGGGCATACTGAGCTGGACGGGTATAGCACGTATTGTCCGTGGTCAAATACTATCGCTCCGTGAACTGGCCTTTATGGTCGCGACGGAAGCGACTGGAATCCGCACGAGCCGCAAGATATTCAAACATCTGATACCGAATGTCATGCCGCTATTGATTGTTCAAGCAACGGCAGGACTCGGAGGCATTATCATAACAGAAGCGACACTGGGTTTTCTGGGACTTGGAATCAAATACCCATTGGCTTCCTGGGGGAGCATCATCAATGTGGCTTCGGAAGCGTACGTTATGACCAATTTCTGGTTTATGTGGATACCGGCGGGAATGTTGATTCTCTTGACAGTGCTAGGCTTCAACTTTGTTGGCGATGGACTTCGGGACGCGTTTGATCCGAAGATGAAAAGGTAGGTGAAACCGATGGCTAAAAAGGAGAGATCCCTCTTTGACTGGGCGATACCAAAAACCAAGCCCAAGGACAGCAACCATATTTCCGCGCGTGAATTGGCAAAGATTTCTCGTGAAAACCGCAAGATCACCGATGAAATAGAACGTCAGCGCAATCGGAAAAATGTTCCTGAAAGTGAATATCTGACTACGATGAAGGACAGCGCTAATGTCGTGGAGTTTGATGATTTGCACACCTATTTCTTCACGGATATTGGCACTGTCAAAGCTGTTGATGGTGTATCCTTTTCGATACCGAAGGGTAAAACAGTAGGTCTAGTTGGCGAGTCTGGTTGCGGAAAATCCGTGACAGCTTTATCACTGATGCAGCTTGTACAGAGACCACAAGGCCAGATTGTTGAGGGTGCCATTCGCTTCGACACAGGTGAAAAGATTGTCGATATTGCCAAAACGCCAGTGGCGGTTATGGAGACTATTCGCGGCAGCAAGGTATCTATGATCTTTCAAGAGCCAATGACGAGCCTCAACCCGGTGTTTCGCGCGGGTGATCAAATCGCCGAGGTGGTCAAGCTTCATAACCCCGGATTTTCAGACGAAGAGGTAAAAACTCTCTCACTCGAGATGATCGACATCGTCGGTATCGCCAACAATTCGGGCGTTTACAAAATGTATCCACACGAGCTATCGGGTGGTATGCGCCAGCGCATCATGATTGCCATGGCACTTGCCTGCACACCCAAACTAATTATCGCAGATGAACCTACGACTGCGCTTGATGTGACGATTCAAGTGCAAATTCTCGACTTGCTTAGAAATCTAAAGGATCAGATTAATTCGAGCATCATGCTAATCACGCACGATCTGGGAGTCATAGCGGAAATGGCGGACTTTGTTGTCGTGATGTATGCAGGCCGTATTGTTGAAAAAGGTACGGCAATGGAGGTGTTTCACAATCCGCTGCACCCGTACACGGTAGGTTTGATGGCTTCTAAACCCGTCATCAACCAATCTGTTGATCGGCTTTATAGCATCCCCGGGAGTGTGCCAAATCCAATCAATATGCCCAACTATTGCTATTTCAAGGATCGCTGCGAACGGCGGATGACAGTATGTGATGGTATGTACCCCAGGGAAGAATACGTTACAAAAACCCACATGGTGACATGTTATCAATTCATTGATGCCTGATCAGAGGATTGAGTATGGAAGAAAAACAATATGAGATGAACAAACGGATGAATGATACGGTGCTTGAGGTAACTGACCTCAAACAGCATTTTCCGATCAAAGGTGGGTTCATGCAGCGTGTCGTTGGATACGTTAAAGCCGTTGATGGTATCACCTTTTCGGTCAAACGCGGTAGAACAATGGGGCTGGTTGGCGAATCTGGGTGTGGGAAAACTACTGTTGGAATGACTGTTTTACGTTTATACCAAAAAACAAGCGGTGAAGTGCTCTTCAACGGGCTTGATATCTTTGCGATGGACCGAAAAGAATTACGTGCGATCCGTCCTAAAATGCAGATTGTTTTTCAAGATCCATTTTCAAGCCTATCACCACGCCTGCCAATTAGCGAGATTATTGGCGAAGCGGTCAAAGAACACGCCATCGTACCGCCTAGCGAGTACAACGAATACCTTGACAATATCATGAAATCCTGTGGATTGGAGCCGTACCATAAGGATCGTTATCCCCACGAATTTTCAGGTGGTCAGCGTCAACGAATTTGTATTGCAAGAGCCCTTGCTCTTAATCCCGAGTTTATTGTTTGTGACGAACCCGTGTCCGCTTTGGACGTCTCTATCCAGGCTCAGATTATCAACCTGCTTAACGATTTGCAGGAGAAGTATCAATTAACCTACATTTTCATATCCCATGATCTTTCTGTGGTGGAGCATATCTCTGATGACGTGGGTGTTATGTACCTGGGGGGTTTGGTTGAGTACGGGAGTAAGAAATCGATTTTTAAAAATCCATTACACCCCTATACACAGGCGTTATTAAGCGCAGCCCCAATCCCCGATCCAGCGGCGAAAATGAACCGGATCATCCTTGAAGGTAGCATCCCTTCGCCTATTAATCCCCCAGCTGGCTGTAAATTTCACACGCGATGCTGGGAATGCATGGATATTTGCACAAAGATTGTCCCAAAAATGAAAGAAATTGAGCCGGGGCATACGGTCGCTTGCCATCTTTACACATAAGTTAGAGGTAGGTTGATGATAGGAAAACAAAAGAAAATATATGAGGATGATGATGGCAGAGTGATCTGCAACATGGATGTAGAAGGTACGCGCTGGCATGATAAAAGCGTCCGCCGCAGGGAACAAGCAGCGCGCAACATGCCATTGGGTGAACAAATGACACGATCCGAAGTCTGGCGGTATGCGGGATCCGCGGTTCTCGCGGGGCTTTTGATCGTCATGGTATTCTCCGTGACCTGGGTGCTGTTTATTCTGTTTTGTACAGAAATCTGGTTCCGTTAAGAATGTAATAAACCGCTTCATTTTGAAGTTGTTTATTATTTCATTAAACGAAAAAATCATACTCCTTAGGTTTCTTTCAATAGCCGTAATTGCTGCGGTAATTGATTAACATGGCAAGCCACTTCATTCGAAGGGGTACTTGGCTAGTAGTAAACAACCGCAAAAGCAGCCGTCCTTATTACAATTTTCAGTTTCCGCTCTTCCCTAATACCCACATTATTTCAGGCGTAATCGAGACGGCTGTTTATCTCTACCGTCCTTTTGACCAGGGTTTCGCAATCAGAAGGATGCGGCACATTTGTGTAGACAAAAAAACATCACAGATTTCCTTTTGAATCAATCATAAAATCTCTTGGCTTTCTTCTTCAATAGCATCTGACAAAATAACCTTTGCACGTCAAAGCGTCTTTTTTCTCCTGGATCAAGGAGATTGGGTCTGTCCCGGCGTCCTGGTACCGCGATCTCGGGAGAACAAGCGGAAAGGACTTGCAACCTAAAAACTGGTCCAATGAGAATGGTAGGATAAGTACATATATGAGGCAGTAAAGCTGGCAAAGACGTAGACGCTATTTATCAGAACAGATCATCACCAAAGAAAGAACCCGCCTTATGAGCGGGTTTTTACCCTCCATCTGTAAGGGTGTAGCGTGTAGATTACCCCTGTAATTTGTGTGACCCGCTTGGGAATCGAACCTATAACCTATTGATTAAGAGTATTCAGGTCTGTTCGCTGCGTTGAATTTGATGAGCGATAGTGTAGAGATAGAGAGTGAAAAACAAAGAATAGGGCTTGCTGCTTTCACTATAGCAAAAAACGTTGATTAGTTCAAGTTCCTGGTTTAGATATTCAGCCAGCGACTGGCTTCATCCGGAAGATCTGCGAGGAATCCCTGTTGTATGCTGCAGTTGGGAAGGGAGTTTATGAACAGATTTCCGTAAGTCTTGGTCAGGAGCCTTTTATCGAAAATTGCAACTACTCCGACATCTTTTTTAGATCTTATAAGCCTGCCAAAACCTTGTCTGAAACTGAGGATTGCTTCAGGGAGCATATATTCCTGAAAACTATCATGATATGTTTCTGATCTGGCAGCGACTATTGGGTCTGATGGAACCTTGAATGGCAGCTTGGCGATCACGAGTACCGAGAGATCCTGCCCGGGTATATCTACGCCTTCCCAGAAAGCTCTGGTGCCCAGTAATACCGCTTGTTCTGCTTGGCGGAAACTTTTTAACAAGGTGTGAGCTGATGGTCCGCTTCCTTGTTCATAAACAATTATCCCTTCCTGAGCCAATGGTCCAGTGATAGATCTGCCAGTTTCCTGCAGTTGGCTGTATGAAGTGAATAGTACAAGTGTCCGTCCGCCTACAGCTTTGCAAAGGGAGATCAAACCTCTATTAAGCGCGAGCTGGTGGCCCTTGTAATCATTTGGTTCCGGGATATCTTCCACGAGGTAAAGAAGGGCAGAGTTCTGATAATCAAATGGAGAGCCAAGGGCAAGCTCTTCTGCGTCGTTAGCACCAAGCCTGTTGCGGATATAATCAAAACTCCCCGCTGTGGTTAAAGTTGCCGAAGTAAGGATCACGGCCCTTTTTTCGAACCAGATATAACGTTCCATCAGATCCCCGATATGCAGGGGTGCAGCCTGGATGGCTACGGCTGGTTTTTGGGGAGGGGATTCGATCCAGTAGATCATATTGGGATCGGGCTCAAAGACAAGATGGTCGATATTTTCATACATATCGTATAGTTCCCTGGAAGCTTCCCTAAGATCGTTCAAGATCGCTTCATACTGGGATTCATCACTCCGATTTTTCCCCAGCAATTCATTGATCGATTCCCATAGTTTTTGGATATCTTCCAGTAAACCGTAAAGTGATTGCCTGGCCTCATCCCAGGATTTTTCAACATCATCCCACTCGCCTTGTTCTCGTAAGATGCCGCGGAAATTCTCAGAGACCCTTGTGGAAGATTCTATCCTTGCCTGCTGAGTGTACCTGCCGGCTGGCCTTCCGCCCCTCGACCTTTCCAGGAGTAACTGCAGAATGCGGAAGAGATCATCCATGCGGCTTTGGGTTTTGAAGGACCGGGAGATGATTGATTGCACTAGTTGGTTAAGTGAGGCAAAATCACTGGGAGATAATTTGTCTTCCCCCAATTTTGTGACCCAGCTTAATATTCCTTTCTTCTCGTCACCAAGAACCGAGAGAGATCTTCTCAGCAATGATTGGGAAGTGTAGAAACTGAGAGCATTGGTTGTTGCGCTTTCGAGGTGGTGGGCTTCATCGATGATCAGGGTGTCGTATTCAGGAAGTACCCTGTTTCCAGTGGCAACATCTGCCAGCAGGAGAGCATGATTGACTATGATGATATGTGAAGAATGAGCTCGCTGTCTGGCCTGGTAAAACGGACATCGGCCGCCTGTTCGTTTTAAACAACCCTCGGTGGAGCAGTCTTCATGCTCTGCAGAAATCCGATTCCAGATCCGGCGTTCCTGCGGCCCGTTCAGATTGATCTCTCCCCGGTCACCAGTTAGACTGGACTCCAGCCAAACCAGTATCTTTCCCAGAACGCGCATCTCATCTGGGCTTTTTGGCTTGCTTTTTCGCAGGCTTTCCAGGTGATGGGGGCAGAGGTAATTTGAGCGGCCTTTTAATACGGTTGCCCTGCATTTCAAATCCATGGTATCAAGGAGCAGGGGGATGTCTTTACTAATAAGCTGGTCCTGAAGGTTGATGGTATTAGTAGAGATCACCACTCGCTGTTGATTTTTTGTAGCCCATAATGCTGCAGGAATGAGATAAGCCAGAGATTTACCGATTCCGGTGCCGGCTTCGATCAAGTAGTGCCGACCGTCAGAGATTGCCCTAGATGAAGCTCTGAGCATTTCCAGCTGCTCGGAACGATGTTCATAATCTGGAAATGATTTATGGAATGGACCGCCAGGTTCAAGTACAGCAGATACCTCATCCAGATCCAAACCTTTTACCGTCTCATTGGGTTCGATCGGTGTCAATTCCATGGGAGGCGCTTGAGATAGCAAAGGATTCTGGTAAGGCTCTCCTGCACCAGAAGGATTATTCTTTTTCTGCTCCTCGAAGGCCCATTTGAAAGGTAAAGTACCTCCCCATCCAGGCCCAGGGCTGAGGCGGACAATCTCTCCCAGGGTTGGTAGAGGTAGATCTTGGATCAAATCAAACATGATCTGGTAGATCGCCTGGGTAACCTTGGTGTCATCCAAGGCGCGGTGAGTTGCTCTCATCGGCACACCCAGTACCTGTCCTAAAGCCCTGAGATTGTAGCGGCCTTCGGATGGCAGAACCACAGAGGCCATTTCATAGGTATCGATTGCAGGGTTCTTTTTCAGGGCGCCAGCTGCTCGCAAAAATGACAGATCAAACTTCACATTATGTCCGATAACAGGAGCATCTCCTACAAAGTCGATCAATTGGTTGATCGCTTCTTCAATATAGGGGATCTTGTCACCTCTGACCATAGCATCCGAGATGCCAGTTAATTGGGAGATGAAGGGAGGGATCTTGATCCCGGGGTTGATCAGGCTCTGAAATTCAGCCTCTACTCCCTTGTCAGTGAAGCGAACTGCTCCAATTTCGATGATCCTATCTTTCTTGGAATCCAGTCCGGTGGTTTCGATATCTAATGCTACTAATGTTCTTTTTGTCATAGTGAATTGACCCTGCGGCAGGTTTTGATATAAGACCTAATGGTTAGAGGAATTGAATCAGATCAAGAATTTAATATCTTCAGGATTCCCCAAAGGCTTGAATGATCCGAGCTATATGTTTTGCGCCTTTTAAATAGAGGTCGATGCGGATATTCTCATCTGGCGCATGGGCATTTCCACCCGGATAACCGATCCCGGTAGTGACAACCGGCAAGTTTAGAGTTGTAACGAATGCGTGATTTGGACCGGAACCGCCTACCATGGGCACTAATTCCATCTGGCTGCCGAAAGCGTCAGTAGCTGTGTCTACAACTAGTTTTACAAAATCGTCGTCAGGATCGGTTCGTGCTGGTGGTCCACCCCCCAAAAATTCTATTTCTATGTCCTGGAAACCTTCTCGGTCAAGATGGGTTCGCAATTGTTCTAAGACCTCTGCAGGGGTTTGGTTTGGTACTAGCCGGAAATCCACTTTCGCTGAAGCTTTGGCTGGTAAAACGGTTTTAGATCCTGGCCCCTGATAACCAGATGTTAATCCACAGACCGTACATGTTGGCTCAAAGACGCTAGCGACTCGCAGCGCAGTGTCATCTGGATATTCTTTCAGGAAGTTTTTAATCCCATACCGGGATTTGAACTCATTGCTGACCGGCGGAAGCGCCTCCAGCATTTGAATGTCTCTCTCGGTTGGGGGGAGAATTGGATCATAAAATCCAGGTAATTGAATATGTTCGTTTTTATCTTTTAGTGTGTTTAAGGCCCAGATCAAGCGCCAGGCTGCGTTGGGGAAGATGGAGCCACCCAGTCCTGAGTGTACATCCTTATCTGCGGTTTTTACTGATAGCTCAACATAACAAATTCCCCGTAGTCCCAGATACTGCATGGGGATATCGCGGTGGTCCACACCGCCAAATTCCCAGATACAGGCATCTGCCTGAAGCAGATCTTGATGTTCTTTTACGAAATCAGGCAGATGAATACTGCCGACTTCTTCTTCTCCCTCAAGTATGAATTTGATATTGCAGGGTAGTTCACCATACTCATTCAGGATTGCGTCTATTGCAAATAGGCGGCTAGTAAAGTGTCCCTTATCATCACTGATGCCCCGACCGTAAACTTTTCCATCCCGCTCTTCCGGTTCAAATGGGGGTGAACTCCAGAGGTCGAAAGGTTCGGCCGGCTGGACATCATAATGGTTGTAGATTAGCAGGGTTTTTTCCTTTTTACCTTTCCGTTCCGCGATGACAACTGGGAACCCTTCAGTAGTATACAAGTTTGCGTCAAACCCTCGTTCTTTTAGCATGGCAGCAGTCATCCGGGCTGTTTCTTCCATTCCTAGATTCTGAGCAGCTACGCTGGGCTGCTGGCAATATTTTTTAAGTTCGGTCAGGCTTGTCTGTAGGTTATCTTCCAGGAATGCATCAATATTGGAAAAATCTGTCATTTAGGACGCTCCTGCAGCATAGCTTCTATACGAGCAACGATCAAGTCCAGGGCGACATGGTTATACCCACCTTCTGGAATAATCACACTGGCATATCGTTTGGAGGGCTCAACGAATTCGAGATGCATGGGGCGAACTGTTTCAATGTACTGGTTAATGACGCTCTGGGTTGTGCGGCCTCGTTCTTCTATATCTCTTCGCAGCCGGCGGATGAAACGAACATCAGCGTCAGTATCTACGTAGATCTTTAAGTCGAAAAGTTCTCGAAGTACCGGTTCTGCGAAAAGCAATATGCCTTCGACGATCAGGATCAATTGGGGATGGATAGTAGTGGTTTCAGGTGTGCGGGCATGGGTCTTGAAATTGTAATTGGGAAGCTCGATGGAATTTCCTTCCTTGAGCTGATTGATGTGTTTGATCAGCAATTCTGTTTCCAAAGAGGAAGGATGGTCGAAGTTGACCTGAGCTCGCTCCTCGACCGAGAGTTCACGAAGTTCCCGGTAATAGGCATCGTGCGGTAAAAACGCAATTTTCTCTGGACCAACTGTATTGAGGATATAGTCTGCAATTGTTGTTTTACCTGACCCTGTGCCGCCAGCAATACCGATAACGAGTGTTTTATTTCGTTTTGTCATGGTGTAAGTATTATACTTGAATGAAGCCAAGTTCTGATATAGATTACCCAAAAAAAGAAATTAATTTACAACAAGTTCAATTTTTTTACGTATATTATTAGAACAATTAAGAAGGAGAGGAATAATATGAAGAAAATTGTGTTTGTGCTTATCTTGGTCTCATTAGCTCTGGTATTAAGTGCATGTACTGCTGGTCCAAATCAACTTCGCAATACACCTGATGAAGATGGAGAAGTAGCTGGGTTCTGGATGGGACTTTGGCATGGTTTAATTGCCCCCTTTACCTTTATAATTTCGCTATTTTCCAAGAGCGTTTATGTATTTGAGGTCCACAACAACGGCGGCTGGTATACTTTCGGCTTCCTGCTTGGCGCGTCTTCAATATTTGGCGGCAGCGGTGGTGGAGCAGCCTGCCGGAAAAAACGCAAACGTGATTAATTCAAATCCACAGCAGATTTAGTTCTCGACCCGCAGGGGAGAATCCGGCGGGTCTTCTGCTTTCTTGCCCAGCAGTTGACTCTTCTGGTAAGCAGCCCAGACGGCTTTTGATAGGATCGTTCGCATTCCACCTTTTTCAAGCTGGTAGATCGCTTCCGCACTTGTCCCACCGGGAGAGGTAACCATATTGCGAAGCTGGGCCAAATGTAAATCTGATTGCACTGCAAATTCTACAGAACCTTTGATCGTTTCCAGAACAATTAATCGGGCATCTCGACGGGAAAAACCAAGGTGAACAGCTGCATCCACCAACGCTTCTGCCAGTAGGAATACGTAGGTTGGACCGGTACCGCTGACCGCGGTAGCCATGTTCAGTGAATCCTCATGTTCTACGTATAGTTCTTTTCCCATGGCTTCCAGGATGACTTTAGCTTCCTGGCGTTGAGAATCGGAGACCTCGTCGGAAGCAGTCCAGACGGTCATTCCGGCGCTGATCTGGGCCGGTGTATTGGGCATTGTTCGAATAACTGCTTTATGAGAAAGGCCTTTTTGAATTGTGGCAATGGGCATCCCTGCAACGATCGAAAACACCAGGCTGTTTTCTGGTATCTTTCCCTTTATTTCTGATGATACCGCAGCCAAAACTTGAGGTTTGACTGACAGAATGACGATATCAGCGGTTTTTACGGCTTCGCGGTTATCCCCGGTAGCATTGACTCCGTACTTTTCCGAGATACGTTCCCTTTGTCCCGGATTGGGGTCGCTAGCTGTGATCTGCTCCGGATTGAGTTCTTTATTCCTCAATAAGGCGCCGATCATAGCTCCGGCCATGTTGCCGGTTCCGATGACAGCAATGTTCTTATTTTCTAGATATTTCATATCGTCCTCCTGCGTTCCAGGTTAAGGCCATCCAATGGTGCCCTGCCTGGATTTGATGTTGTCATTGTACCATTCTGAGGGCTGCCATAAAATTGGTCTTCAACCACCACTAGCACTACTCGTTGACCATGAATTCCTGATTTTCCAGATAGGTCAAAAGTCTCTTGGAGAATTCCTGGTGGGAAGTTCGAGTGTATTTAACTTCTGTATAAAGCTGGGCCAAGTTCTCAACTCCCTTTTCCTCAATTTGTTCCCTGAGCCATTTTGATTTCATATAGCGCTCCCAGCCTTTGATTTCTCTTTCTTCGTAAATGTCCTGGATCTCTTGGTCTGTGTAGTCCTTGTAGGTTTCCCAATGCACTAAGCTGGAAAAGGGCAGGCGGTCACGCAGATCGGGTTGTTCGTCTGGGTATCCAAGGGAGAAACCGGCAACAGGAACCACGTTTTTGGGAAGTCCTAGGATCTCACCGATCGCATCTGCACTGGCCAGGGTGCTGCCAAGGTAGCAGAGGCCCAAACCGCGTGATTCTGCAGCCAGGGCTACGGTTTGTGATACCAGGATAGCGTCGATAGCTCCGATGAGGAAACTGAAGAAGTTGTCAAAATTATCGGCAGCCTTGTTGAGCTTCAACCAGTGGCGCATACGGTTAAAATCGGCGCAAAAGGTCATGAAGACAGGCGCATCCACTACCATTTTCTGTCCCATATGAGGTTCAAGAAGTTTATCGCGCAACTGTTGGTCACGAGTAACGATGATGGAGTAGGTTTGCATATTTCCGGATGAAGATGTTCGAATTCCAGCCTGGAGGATCTCCTGCAGGAGTGCCTCTGGAATGGGGTCAGGTTTATATTTTCGGATGGATCGGTGATTGAGTATCTGTTGAATGACAGACATTAATCCTCCTGGTTATTGTCAGATATCATATCCAGAAGTATACGATAAAATCCAGTATGGATAAAACCGGTTTGATTAGGGTCTCAGGTGTATACTAAAATTCGTTACGAGGATATGAAGAAAGACTATGAAGAATAAATCTGTCAAGGCAAATCTGGTCTTATTGATCACTGCGGTGATCTGGGGCGGGGGATTTGTTGCCCAGCGCTTAGGCATGCAGCAAATGGGCCCCTATATATTTAACGGTTTCCGGTTTTTTATCGGCGCTTTGACTCTCGTTCCAATTATCTTGATTCGAAAGCAGACTGGGGCAACTCAGAAGGGAGATCTAAAAAGGACCTTGTTGGTTGGCGCCGTGGCAGGGATAATCCTGTTTTTTGGTGCAACCTTTCAGCAACTGGGCCTTGTATACACTACAGCTGGTAAAGCCGGATTCATCACCGGGTTGTACGTAGTAATTGTTCCTCTGCTTGGTATGGTGTGGGGGGATCGCGGGTCGCTGTTCACCTGGCTGGGAGCAATGCTGGCAGTTATTGGCCTGTATATTCTGAGCGCCTCCCGGGGAGTGGTTTTTGCTCCAGGAGATGGATTTGTACTGATCGGTGCTTGTTTCTGGGCACTGCACGTACAGTTCATTGCCAGGTATTCACCTGATGTGGACGTATTTCAATTATCGTTCGTTCAGTCGTTATTTACTTCGTTGATCAGTTTTGGAGTGGGATTTTTCACAGAAGACGTTGTTATTGACCAGGTTTTATCCGCTGCAATTCCGATCCTGTATGGAGGAGTGATCTCGATCGGAATCGCGTATACACTCCAGGTTGTTGGGCAGCGTTACGCCAAGCCTACACCTGCAGCAATTATCTTAAGCCTAGAGTCAGTTTTCGCCGTATTCTGGGGGTGGTTGATTCTGAGTGAAGTTTTAACTCCAAAGATCTTAGCGGGGAGTTCCTTGATGCTTGTGGGCATGATGGTTTCCCAGATTAAACGAAAGAAAACCACAGAAACTTCTGATTAATCCATCATATCCAAATACCTAAATCACACCAGTTCTTCGTAAGAGTTTTTTCCGTAAATGGCGGGGACCCACTTTTGGCTGTCGATCGGCGGCCGTTTATACCCGGTATCCTGCTGCCGGGGAGGAAGTACGATCGGCTCTGGAGTGAGGTCCTCATAGGGAAATAAGCTCAAAAGATGATGGATGCAGTTTAAACGGGCATGGCGTTTGATATTGGCATCCACTACATACCAGGGTGCTTTTTCAGTGTCGGTATACATGAACATGGCATCTTTTGCCCTGGAATACTCTACCCAGCGGGTACGGGATTCAAGGTCCATGGGGCTTAACTTCCAGCGCCGGGCTGGGTCGGTATTACGGATCCGGAATCGCCGTTCCTGTTCCTCGTCACTAACTGAGAACCAATATTTGATGAGTTTTATCTCGGAGCGGACCAGCATACGTTCAAATTCCGGGCAGGTACGCAAAAAATCCTGATATTCGTGATCTGAGCAAAACCCCATCACTCGTTCGACGCCGGCCCGGTTGTACCAACTGCGGTCAAATAACACTATTTCGCCTGCCGAAGGAAGGTGGGGTACATAGCGCTGAAAATACCACTGTTCTTTTTCACGGTCAGATGGTGTACCAAGAGCGACGACGCGGGCTATGCGGGGGTTAAGACGCTGTGTGATCCTTTTGATCACACCTCCCTTACCAGCTGCATCCCGGCCTTCGAAGATAATAACAACCTTTAATCCCGTTTCTTTGATCCAATGGTGCAGCATTACTAATTCCTGCTGTAGCCTGGCCAGCTCCCGGTTGTATTGCGCCGCTTTGAGTTTTCCAGAGGATGTGTACTCTAACGGTGTCTGTTCTTCTGACATCAATAGCTCCTTAATGCCTGCTTTGCTGGTGAACTATCCAGGATCATTTGGTTATTATAAATATATCCAAATCCATTCGGGTCGTCAACTGATGAATTTCTGGTATATCAAAATCAGAATGATCAAGAACTCAGATTTGGGAAACTGTCGGGATTAAATAAAAAGAGCCACCGATGGGAATTGAACCCATAACCTATCGCTTACGAAGCGATTGCTCTACCCTTGAGCTACGGTGGCACACACATCTATTGGTTGACGGGGGAAATTATACCAGCTATCATACGGGAGTGAAAAGGAACCGGGAATTGGCGAGGATTTTCCCGGTTCGGCCTATTTCCAGGAGGAATATTTGCGTATAGCTTTGCTTTCATATCATACTTGTCCTCTGGCAACCCTGGGGGGAAAAAATGCTGGTGGAATGAATGTTTACGTTCGTGATCTTGCCCGAGCCCTGGGTAGAGAGGGCATTCACCTGGATGTTTTTACACGGTCCCAGGATGAACATGTGCCACACGTTTTGCATGATCTGGGATATGGAAACCGAGTAGCTCATATTCCATCAGGGCCTGAATACCCACTACAAAAAGAGGAACTTGTCACACATATTCCTGAATTCGTGGAAAATATTCTGGAATTCGCCAGAAAGAAAGGGTGTTGTTACGATCTCATCCATTCCCATTACTGGATGTCCGGCATTGCTGCTGAAGAGTTGGCTAAAGCTTGGGATGCGCCTATTATTCAGATGTTCCATACTCTCGGGAAACTAAAACAGCAAGTTGCCCAGAACGTAGAAGAGACAGAAGGGGATTACCGAATAAAAGGTGAACTTCAGGTCATTGACAGGGCGGACAAGATCATCGCTTCTACAACAACAGAAAAGACGCAGTTAGTGAATCTATATGGGGCGGATCCTGGAAAAATCGATATTATTTCCCCAGGTGTTGATACGAGTCGTTTTTATCCGATTCCCCCGGACGAAGCCAAAGATTTCGTTGGTGTTCCAATTGATAAGAAAATGCTCCTATTTGTGGGCCGGATCGAACCGCTGAAAGGGATCAAGACCTTACTGCAGGCAATTGGTGATTTACGCACAAATGGCAAATCGGGAAAAGATCTTTGTTTGGCCGTAATCGGTGGGGAGTTGGAAGGAAAAGACGGTCATGAATCTGAGGATATGAAGCTCCTCAACGGTTTGCGAGATGAATATGGGCTGGGGGATATGGTGACCTTTTTAGGTCAAAGGAGCCAGGATTCACTTCCGTATTATTATTCAGCCGCTGAGCTGGTGGTGATGCCGTCGCATTACGAATCCTTTGGCATGGTTGCGCTGGAATCCATGGCCTGCGGCACGCCGGTTATCGCTTCGTTGGTGGGAGGATTGATCCACCTGGTTGAAGATGGAGTTACGGGTTATCACGTGCCAGTAGAGGATCCCATAGCTCTCAGCAAGTGTATCTCCAGTTTGCTAGAGGACAAAGCGCTGCGTTATAGAATGGGGCATGACGCTTTTGCGTTTGCTAAAAAATTCGATTGGAGCAATATTTCGGGGCGGATAATAGAGGTATATCGGGAGTTAATTCCGGAATAAACTTCAATTCTTACCAATATCTTTCGGAACAAGGCCGTAGCGGATTGCCAGGATTGCCGCCTGGGTCCTATCAGCCACTCCCAGTTTTTTCAACAACACACTGGTGTAATTCCTGACTGTGCCTTCTGCCAGGAACAACTTCTCAGAAATTTCTGAATTTGATAAACCCTGCGATAACAAGGTCAGGATATCCCTTTCTCTTTCAGTAAAAGTGTAATGAGATGGTGGTTGGGATTTACCAAAATTTTCGGCATATTCTGAAAGCAGTTTTCCTGCAACCTGGGGGTCGATAAAAGACATTCCCTCTAATGTTCCCTTGATAGATTTGATCAAATCTGCAGGAGGAGTGTCTTTTAATAAATAACCGGCCGCACCACTGCGAATGGCATCAAAGATCCATTCATCGTCATCATATGTAGTTAATACCAGGACATAAATATCCGGGTAAGTTTCATTAATTTTGCGGGTTGTTAGAACGCCGTTCATACCAGGCATTTTTAGATCCATCAAAGCCAGATCAGGCATTACCTCAGGGATCAGGGCCAATGCTTCAGTACCATTGTGGGCAATCCCAACCACGTTCAATTCAGGATCTGCATTAATGATCGTCTGCAATCCTTCACAAACAATTTCCTGATCATCACATATTAAAATCTTGAACATGATTTAACTCCGTCTTTATGCTGATGCAGGTACCTTTTCCAGGCTCACTTGTTATTGTCAATTCTCCTCCACATTCAGCGGCTCTTTCTTGCATACCCCGGATACCTAGCGTATCCAGCGAGCGCTCTTCCCGGGTTTCAAACCCAGTTCCATTATCTTCAATATTCATTGAATACAGAGAATCTTCCACTATCAAACTTAGAATTACCTGGCTTGCATGAGCGTGTTTGACAATGTTCTCCAGGGCTTCCTGGGCAATCCGGTAATAAACCTGCTCTATAGGAATTGATGATTCGGGAAGCATATTTGGCAAAGTGAGTTGTACTTCAAATTGCCCTCGAGCAGCAGCCTGGTCAGCAAGATTTTCAAGGGCCAGTTTCAATCCCAGGTCTTGAACCTGCTTTACTCGGAGATCCTTCAAGGCTCTTCTTGTATCCCGTAAGCCAGTCCTGGTTTTGTCCAGGGCATGGTCGAGGCGAATCACAACCTGGTGATGATTCTCTCCCAGGAGTATTTTGATGGCCTCCAGATTGACGGTCAGACCGCTGAGAGTATGGGCTAAAGTGTCATGAAGATCTCTAGCGAGACGATTGCGCTCCCTACTTAGTGTCAGCTGTTCCAGAGTATTTGCATGCTCGTTGAGTCTAATATTGGCATCAACAAGTTTTCTCTGCTGGTCACGCTGTGTGGCTATCAAACGGGTTACGACATGGCCAACAGTGCCAAATGCAAAAGCCCGGATCAATGGCAGACCCAGGATGGGAAGAGTTTCGTAGTTGATGTATTTTAGCCTGGGTACCAGGGTGGATAACTCGATTATCGTGGTTAAGAAGATAAAAGCCAGAACGACTCTAAAGCGGTATTGCCAGGCGATCAATACCAGGGGGACGATCAGGATCGGGAATAAAAACCAGCTCCTGGTAATGGTCATCTGGGCGCTTTCCATAGGATCAGCCAGATAGATCAAATTTGTAAATAGAGGAAGAATTGTGGCAGTAACCAAAGCCAGGGGGAGATAATAGCGCGATATTTTGTCCTCAAGCCAGGACCAGGATAGATATCCAAAAAGGATGCCATTAATAACCAGATTGACGTAGGACTGGATCTGGGAGAGATTGATTATTTCTCCGGTTTGCCAGGCGGTAAAAAGGGAAAGAGCCGCAAAATACAACATAGCAATCCCCGTAAAATACCGGAAAATCCGAATAACCTCTGTTCTTTTCCTTCTAACAAGCATATCGAAATCATAACATAACCCTTGGCTTCGCGGTCGCCTATTCACTCCCTAAAAAAAGGATAGTGACCGAAGTCATTTTATTGATGACAGATATACATCAAGAGCTAATCCCTGGCACCTATGCCTTTAGATATGTTTTTAGTACAGTACAAGGGTAGAAAACAAAAAGGATTAAATAAAATGACAAATGTTGTTCAAGCTCAAAATTTGACTAAACGATTCCGATCCCAGAAAGGCGTGCCAGCAGTAGGGAATTTGGATCTGGATATTTCTGAAGGCGAGCTATTTGGATTGGTAGGCCCGGATGGTGCGGGGAAGACAACAACATTGAGAATGCTGGCGACTGTAATGCTGCCCACTTCAGGACAAGCTACGGTTGCCGGATTCGATACAAATTCAGAGGCTGAAAAAGTACGTAAAATCATTGGCTACATGCCACAGAACTTTACTTTATACCCCGATTTGAGCGTGTTGGAAAACCTGCATTTCTTTGCAGATATTAATGGTGTTGATGACGATCAGCGGGAAAAAAATATAACAAAAATGCTCCAATTTACCCGTCTTGAAAAGTTCACTGATCGAAAATCGGGAAAATTATCCGGAGGAATGAAGAAAAAGCTGGCCCTGGCTTGCGCCATGATCCATGATCCAAAAGTCTTGTTTCTAGACGAACCTTCCACAGGAGTAGATCCGGTTTCTCGCAGGGAGCTATGGGTCATTCTAGCAAAGATCGTAGAAGAGGGTATGACCATCGTTGTCAGCACTCCGTATATGGATGAAGCAGAACGCTGCCATCGAGTGGGGATGTTGTACCAGGGTGAATTGTTGACCAGCGGAGAACCTCAGGACCTGATTGAAAAGTTACCTTTTGAAGTTGTAGAGTTAAAAGCTAAACCCCGTAAATCTATCCGGGCTTTGTTGGATTCTTTTTCCCAGAGTTTAGAATGGCGCCCGCTTGGCGACCGTTTGCGGTTGATGGTTTTCAATGGAAACGGAAGCCTATCCAGTATGGAACGATCCTTATCCCGAAAGATGAAAACGCAAAAGATCGAAGTAACTTTTATCCGCCGTGCAAAAAAGACCATGGAGGATGTTTTTGTCCACCTGGTAGAAAAACAACGGACGTCAAATGTCTGAGAATCAAAATTCAGTCCTGGTAAATGATCTGACCAAAAGTTTCGGGGGTTTTACGGCTGTTGACCAGGTAAACTTTACCATCCCAAAAGGTGAGATCTTTGGATTGCTGGGTCCCAACGGAGCTGGTAAAACAACCACGATCCGGATGTTATGCGGCATTCTGAAGCCTACATCAGGTCAGGGATCTGTCCTTGGCTTTGATATCTCGAAGAAACCCGAAGAAATCAAGAAACGCATCGGTTATATGTCCCAACATTTTTCTCTTTATAACGATCTTACAGCGCGAGAAAATATCCAGTTTTACGCCTCAATTTATGGTGTTCCCAGAGCGATACGTGGGAATCGAATAGAAGAGCTGATTGAAACTTCGGGGTTGAAAGATCACTACAAAGAACTGACCGGGAATTTGTCAGGTGCCTGGAGACAACGCTTGGCTCTGGCGTGTGCTATCGCTCATAATCCTCCCATGCTGTTTCTTGACGAGTCCACCGCTGGAGTTGATCCAGTATCCCGTAGGGAATTCTGGGATTTGATATATGATCTGGCTGGGAAGGATGTCAGTGTTTTGGCGACGACTCACTATATGGATGAAGCGGAATATTGCAACACGGTTGGCATGATGTACCAGGGAAAACTGATCGCCAACGCCAGCCCGGATGAGTTGAAAGATGAGATGCCCGGGATCCTTTTTCAACTGGAATGTAATAAACCCGTTGAGGCAGAGGGAGTGTTGGATGGCCTTTCGGAAGTAGTTGATTCGTCTGTACATGGCGTGTTGGTGCACGTGGTGGTCCGGCGAAAGAAAGATAAGAATATAGTGCTATCCCTACTGGCGAAGAACGGCATTGAAGTTGAACGGATGGAAGAAATTGAACCTTCCCTAGAGGATGTGTTCATTACCATGGTGGAATCCAGCAGAAGCGCCGGCGAAGCACAAGAAGAAACCCTTCTGCCTGGTGTGTTCAGCGAACAAGGAGAGTAGATGGACCGATTGTGGACTATTATCAAAAAGGAATTTCTCCATATCTGGCGAGATCCAAGGACGCTGGCTTTATTACTGGCTTTGCCTGGTGTCCTGTTGGTATTACTCGGATATGGCATCAGTTACGAAAGCAAGAATATCCCTATGGCGGTGGCAGATTTTTCAAAATCAGATGCCAGCAGGCAATTTGTTGAAAAATATACTGCAAGTGGAGATTTCAATTTTAAATATGATGTTTTGAGTACTGACGATTTACTCAATTTGATCGACCAGGATAAAGTGGATGTAGCCCTGGTGATTCCAGAAGATTTTGGCAGAAACGTGGATACAAATGAAACTGTCAAAGTCCAGTTTTATATCAATGGTGCATCAGAACCATCTGAAATTCAAACCATCCAGCTGAAGTTGAGCGCTATTAGCGGCAATGTCGCCCAGGAAATCCTGGTGGAGCAGCTCAACCGTTCTGGGCAAGCAAGTGGTTTGGCGCTGCCGGTAGAAGGATTAACCAAGATCCTCTATAACCCGGACAGCAAATCCCAATTATTCATGATCCCGGGATTGATCCCGATCATTTTGCAGGTACAGGCTTTGATCCTATCTGCCCTGGCAATCGTAAGGGAACGTGAACAGGGAACAATGGAACAGCTTATCGTTACCCCGATCAAGTCCTGGGAATTGATGCTTGGAAAAAGCATTCCCTACTTGATCCTTAGTGCTGCGAATATGTTCGTATTATTGTGGCTGGGAAGTTGGCTCTTTGGAGTCGAAGTAGCTGGGAGCTATTGGGGGTTAGTGGGCTTAAGTTTTATATTTATTGTGGGCTCTCTTGGTATGGGGGTGTTGATATCCAATTTAGCCCAATCTCAAATGCAGGCTATGTATATTGCTGTTTTTGTGGTGTTGATACCGGCAATTATCCTGTCAGGATTGATGTACTCCCGGGATAATATGCCGCTTGTGACCTATTATTACAGCGAGCTGTTGCCAGTTACTCATTATTTGGAGATAACCAGAGGCATCATGCTTCGCGGTACAGAGCTGCAGTACTTGTGGCCCTCTGTGCTGCCGTTGATCGTATTAAGCATTATCTATTTTGTTGCCAGCGTACTCGCATTCCGGAAGCGGTTGTAAAGTACAAAATACAGGAGTTAGAATGAAAATCAAAAAACGAAACCTATATATCATGCTCTTGATCATTATGATGACTGCCGCAGGGTGCCAGGGAATTAATGGCGATAAGACAGATGATGTACTCAGCGGATCCGGAACCTTGGCGGCTGATGAAATTAAAATTGCTTCTGAAATTGGCGGATTGATAAAACGGATCAGTGTTATGGAGGGAGACCAGGTCAATGAAGGGGACCTCCTGATCGCTGTTGATGACGCTATTTTTCAGGCTGAAAAGGCCCGTGCAGAAGCTGGATTAAAGGCAGCTCGAGCGGGTGTGAATACTGCTGAAGAGCAGGTAATCAGCGCTGAGCTTCAGTTCCAACTAGTGGTTCAGGGTGCAACCAGCGGCGAAAGGGCTTTTAGAGCTCAAGAATGGATGATGCCCATACCAGTAGAGATCGACCTGCCGATCTGGTACTACCAGAAGGGTGAACAGCTGGAAATTGTCCGCCAGGAAGTTTTGGAGGCCGAAGAACGCTTGGAAAGCCAACAGGAAAAACTCTACGCTGAGCTTAATGCCGATAACAATCAGGACTTCCTGGAAGTGGAACAAACTTTGCATGCAGAACAGATCGCTTTCCTGGTAGCCAAACATACCCTAGAGAGAGCACAAAGCGCAGCCCAGAGAGATGAACTGCTTGATGTGGCGCAAGAAGCTTACGATGCTGTTCTTGCTAGCCTGGAAAGCGCTCAACTTGATTATGAGCGAGAACTCAACACACAGGCAGCCGAAGACATTCTTGAAGCGCGGGCGAAAGTTGCTGCAGCCCAATCAGACCTGGATTATGTCCGCGATCAGCTAATGGCACTTGAAACTGGAGAAGAATCCCTCCAGGTCGAAGCTGCCAGAGCTGGCGTTTCTCTTGCAGAGGCAGGATTAGCTCAAGCACGAGCCATGGCCGAACAGGCCAGGGCTGGCCTTGATGTGCTGTTGGCTCAAGAAGAAAAACTGACTGCGGAATCTCCCGTAGATGGTGTTGTTCTTTCGCTTAATGTGATGGAAGGTGAAATCACTGGTCCTGGATCAACTTTAATGACCATTGCACCATTGGATGAACTGAAATTGACGGTTTATATTTCCGAAGAAAATTACGGCCAGGTAAAATTGGGCCAATCAGTGGAAATCCAGGCGGATTCATTCCCTGGTGAAAAATTCCAGGGAGATGTTGTATATATCGCAGATCAAGCGGAGTTCACTCCCCGCAACGTTCAAACAGTGGAAGGCCGCAAAACAACGGTATATGCGATCAAGATTCTGGTGGATAACCCAACCGGCGAATTAAAACCTGGTATGCCGACTGATGTGATTTTTGAATAAATAGCTAAACCTTGGAAGTCTACCTCCTATAAAAAAACTTTTTAGACCTCGGAGGCCGATCCAGCCGCTTTCCCTGCAGCCCAGCCTGTGGAGAAAGCGGCTTGTAGGTTAAATCCCCCGGTATTGGCATCCACATTCAGAAGTTCCCCTGCAAAATACAGCCCTTTCACAAATTTTGATTCCATGGTGGCAGGGTTGATTTCCTTAGTGTCTACACCTCCAGCAGTAATAATCGCTTGATCGAAACCTTTGTGGCCAGAGATTCCAAAACGAAAATCATCTTTCAACCAGCCAAGTAATTTTTGTCTTTCGGTGCCGGAAAGTTGGCTGTTTTTTTTATCTCGTGGAATGTCGATTTCCCTGCAACAGACAGGGATCAATTTTTTCGGGAGCAGTCCTTCGAGCAAGGAAGCGAACTGCTTCCTACCCAGTTCCTGAATATCTCGCAGTAAACGGGCATCCAACGCTTGATGAGATAAGGCCGGTTTCAAATCGATCACGACATCAACAGTTTTACTTTCTTCCAGAGCTTGAACGACTATTCCACTCAGGCTCAATATGACCGGGCCAGAAAACCCAAAATGAGTGAACATCAATTCACCAAAAAGCTGTTTGGCTTTTTTATTATTGATGAATATGGATGCGTTGATGTTCTTCAGGCCAAGTCCCTGGAGAGAGCGGGCGGTGTTACTTGTTGATACTAGGGGGACCAGCGCAGGGCGGAGCGGCCGGATCTTATGTCCTGCAAATCTTGCGAATGCATAACCGTCTCCAGTTGATCCTGTGCCAGGATAAGCTTTGCCGCCAGTCGCCAGGATGATAGATCTGGCCTTGTAAGTACCCATATCTGTGACAACAGCAGCAGCGTGATGATTTTTCAGGACCAACTCTTTTACTGCTGTTCCAGTGAGAACAGTAACGCCGGTCCCTTTAGCCCATTTTAGCAGTGACTTAACTACATCTCGAGCATCTTCGCTCGCTGGGAATACTCTACCTCCTCTCTGCTCAACAGTAGGAACGCCCAAATTTTCAAAGAAATCCCTCAGCTCCTGGTTGAAGAAACGATAAAAAAGCTGTGTTAAGAATTTACCGTCTCGGTTGAACTCATTCAAAGTTTCTTCAATGGTAGCGGTATTGGTAATGTTGCAGCGGTGTTTCCCAGTTAATAGCAGTTTACGGGCAGGCGAATCCATTTTTTCGAGCAGGAGTGTGTTCGCTCCTGCCAGGGATGCTTGACCGGCCGCCATTAAACCCGCAGGTCCACCTCCAACAATAATGACATCATATGTGTTCATAGACTTTCAGTGATGGTGGTTGAAAAGACCCTCATCCAATACCAAGTGTAACACTCTTGATCTTTGATTTGAAATCCTAAAGAAATCATAAAGAAATAACTCATTTGACAAAATGAATATTTGTATATAGAATGATTGCTATATAGTATGATTGCAGTTTAACAATTGAATTCAGTAAAGGTGCCAGTAATCCCAATTGGGATGGTTTAATGGCGAAGTCTGTGAGATTCAGACGCTGACCCGCAACTGTAAGTCGAGGATTATTTTCTCGATAAGCCAGGTCGACCGCCTCTGCTGATCGTTCATGACACTCTCGTGGAAAGGAGGTGTGAACCTGGAATATGTGTATACATATCCAAGTGCCTTCCCTGTCCGAGACAGGGATTTTTTGTTTAATCAATATATTGTGGAATTAGAGGAAAAATATGAAAAAAAAGATTGTTCTGCTTTATGTGCTTTTGATCTTAGTATTGTCTTTATCAGCTTGTGCGCCAGCTGTTGTGGCAACTGATGGTCTGGGTACAGAAATAGTATTGGCTGAACCCGCCCAAAAAATAATTTCCATATCACCTTCTTTGACAGAGATCCTGTTCAGTGTGGGTGCTGGAGATCGTTTGATCGGCAGAGATTCAAACTCTATGTACCCTGAAGAAGCAGCTGCTGCAGTCGATTTGGGCGGTATGTGGGAAGGGATTCCAGTGGAAGATATACTGGCGATGGAACCGGATTTGATCCTGGCTGGGGAAATTTTTGCAGAGGATGCTATCCAGGAATTACGAGATCTGGGGCTGACTGTCTATTGGCAGAAAAACCCTGCAGATTTTGAGGGCCTGTATAAAAATATTAGTGACATTGCGGTGCTAACAGGGACTGAAGATATTGCCGACGAACTTATTATTTCCATGACTGAGCGTGTGTCCGCTCTGGATGATAAGTTGTCTACCGTAGATTATTTACCCCTGGTGTTTTACGAACTGGATGCATCGGATCCTGCCAACCCCTATACTCCTGGAGCTGGCACATTCATCTCGTTCATCATATCCAGAGCGAAGGGATTAAACCTGGGTGACAGCCTTGAAGGTTCATGGGTACAGGTCAGTTCAGAAGAATTACTGGCTCAGAATCCTGACATTATTTTGCTGGCTGATGCCCTTTATGGCATTACCCCTGAGATCGTATCAGAACGACCCGGCTGGAATGAAATCAAAGCTGTAGTTGATAATGAGATCTACCCATTTGACCCCTTTATCTTAAGTGTGCCTGGACCGAGGCTGGTTGATGGTTTTTTACAGGTTGCAGAAATTTTGCACCCAGAGGTTTTTGATAACTAAAATATGAAAACTCGTCCGTTTCTGGTGGTCTCTTTATTGCTGGGGTTATCTTTCTTGTTGAGCATTGCTCTGGGGGCTGTGACAATTCCCCCGGGCAATGCTCTGAGAATATTACTGGGTAAACTTCCCTGGTTTGAATTCTCTGGAGATTGGCCATCATATTTTGAAACCATTCTATTTGATCTGAGATTGCCTCATTCGATACTAGTAGCGCTTACGGGAATGGCCCTGGCTGGCAGCGGAGCTTCTTTCCAGGGATTATTCAGGAATCCTTTAGCTGATCCTTACTTGATCGGTGTAGCATCAGGTGCAGGACTGGGGGCTATTATTGTGATGTCCATCCCACAAATGGGCAGGTATCTCATCCCTCTGGGGGCTTTCCTGGGCGGCCTGGGAACTATCGCCGCGGTCTACAGGTTGGCGAAAGTCGGGCGGATGGTACCTTTGACAACCTTGATTCTCGCAGGGGTAGCGATCGGGTCGTTTACTTCTGCTTTGACATCATTTTTGATGTTGATATCTGATGAAATGATCCTCCAGGCCATGAGCTTTTTACTGGGAGGTTCAACAGTAACAGGGTGGGAACCGCTGATAATAGCATTGCCTTATTTTTCAATAGGTTTAACGCTGTTGGTATTGGGAGGTCATTCGCTAAATGTGCTCCAGTTTGGAGAAGAACAAGCCCAGCAGCTTGGGTTGAATGTCGAAAGAGTGAAGATATTCATTATCATTTCAGCTTCTTTAACGACTGCTGCCGCGGTCTCGTTTTCAGGAGTAATTGGATTCGTAGGCCTTGTCGTTCCACATATCATCCGATTGGTTTGGGGTGGCGACTATAAAAAACTGATCCCATTGGCCATTCTGGGTGGTGGAATTACACTCTTGCTGTCGGATATAGTGGCGAGGACGATCATGGCACCCGGTTATCTACCAGTGGGTATTGTAACGTCATTGATCGGCGCGCCTTTTTTCCTGTGGATTTTGCGCCGGGCTAAGAAGGAGGTGTTCTGGTGAAACAGAAAGGTATTCCTCCTGTTCTTCAAATTCGCTCATTGTCTGCAAACTACGGGGATGTTAAAGCACTGAAAGATATTTCCTTTAATGTCCAGCGGGGGGAGATCGTCGGGTTAATAGGTCCCAACGGCGCAGGAAAGACCACTCTGATCAAAGTATTGAGTGGAGTATTAAAAGCTTCATCTGGTGAAGTTCTTATCAATCAGAAAGATGTTAATTCCTTTTCACCAAGCCAGCGAGCACGGGCTCTTGCTGTTGTTCCGCAGGCAAGGCAATTAGGTGGCGCTTTTTCTGTAGAACAAGCCGTTCTTCTGGGACGTACAGCGTACCTGGGTTTCCTCGGCAAACCCGCCAGAGAGGATCTAATAAAAACCGCCTGGGCAATGAAACAAACAGCAGTCGATTCTCTGGCAGATCGCAAGCTGGCAGAGATCAGTGGTGGTGAACAACAGCGAGTGCTGCTGGCAAGGGCGTTAGCCCAGGATACACCAGTAATGCTATTGGATGAACCGACCAATCATCTTGATCTGAGATACCAGGTTAATCTGCTTAAGCTGGTTAAAAAAATGGTTAAACAAGAAGGATTATCTGTGTTGATGGCTATGCATGATTTGAATCAAGTTTCTGGCACAGCCGATCGGGTAGTGCTGCTCGCAAATGGACATTTGAAAGCCATCGGTTCACCAGAAGATGTTCTCACGCCGGAAAACATCCTGCAAGCTTATCAAACAGAAATAGAAACTTTCACACACCCAATAACAAATAAACACTTAATCTTCCCAGTCGAGTAGACAGGTGGATTAAAAGAAAAACGCCAGTCCTTATAAAGGTAGCTGGCGTTTTTGGATATTCTAGAGAAAGAATCAGGCTGTTTTCTTCAGCGGGTTTGGTCCCATCTCCCGAATGCGGTCCGTCATCTCCTGGGCGGCTTCAGCAAAGGATTTGCCTTGTCCGCCTGACAGGAAATACATATTCAGTCGTTCTCCGCCCAACCCGATTTCATCTAATATCTTTTTTGTGTATTCAACTCTTAGCTCACCTCGTTCATTACCGCGAACATGGTGACAATTTCCTTTTGGACAGGCAACAACGTACACGCCATCCGCGCCGTCCTCAAATGCTTTTAATAGATATTTGGTATCGGTTTTACCTGTGCAGGGAAGTTTGATCAGCTTTACATTTGCAGGATATTCGATCCGCAGCGCACTGGCTGTGTCAGCCGCCATATATCCGCAGTAAATGCACATAAAGGCGGTTATTTCTGGTTCAAACGGTTTATCGTTCATAATTCCACCCAGCTTCCCAAGACCGGGAATTCCGGTACCATGATTTGATTATCAGTGTAGTTCAGCAATTGAATGGCATTGGCCGGACATTCAGATGTACAAGTTCCGCATCCGTGGCATAGTGTGGGTTCGATATAAGCCGCACCTCCCAGATCCCCTACGCCTGTGTATTCATCTGTTATGCGCGGGATCTCAAAGGGACAGACACGCATGCACGTCAGGCAGCCGACACATTTTTCCGGATCTACTACTGCAACCGTTCCGCCAAAGTGGAACGGGTTTTTGCTCAGGATCGTGGTCGCCCGACCGGCTGCTGCCTGGGCCTGGCTGATGCTCTCTTCAATGAATTTAGGATAATGAGCGATGCCGCAGACAAAGATGCCCTCTTCCATAAAGTCCATTGGGCGCATCTTGATATGGGCCTCCAGGAAAAAACCTTCATTCGAAATGGGAACATTCAGCAATTTAGCCAGTTCCTTGGTTCCGCTGGATGGCTGGATAGATGTACTGAGAACCAATAGTTCGGGGTGCAGGATCAGTTCCCGGTCAAGCATTTGTTCCTTCAGTTTTACAATAATCTGACCGTTGTCGGATTCTACAATCGGAAGGTGTTTGTCATCGTAGCGCACGAAAATTACCCCGCGTTCTCTGGCATCAGTGTAATATTGTTCTCTGAAACCATAGGTGATGATGTCTTTATACAACACCGTCACCTGGCATTTCGGGTTGATGGTTTTCAGGCGGATAGCATTCTTGATGGTGCTGACACAGCAGATCCTGGAACAGTATTCGTAGGTCTCTTCTTTAGGCTTGACGCACTGGATCATTACTACTTGTTTCAAATCTGTGACATCTTCAATATGATAGGCAAGTTTATCTTCCAGCTCCAGCGAGGTGAGGACTGCGGGATGTTCACCCATCAGGTATTGGCTGACCCGGGTTTCATGGCCACCTGTGGCTACAATAGTAACACCGTGGGAAATCTCGCTGAGGGAACCGTCGTGATGACTGAGGATAGCATGATAGGCGCCCACGTGACCATCATGCTTCTTGAGTACTGTCCTGGTCATGACGGTAATATGTTCATGAACAATGATGCGGTTCACCAGGTCACGAAGTAGTTTATTGGGGTTATCACCCTCAACCAGGAATTGGACTTTATGGAGGTTGCCGCCTAAATACTCATCTTTTTCGATGAGAACAACATCAAATCCTGAATCTGCTATTGATAGAGCGGCTGTCATGCCTGAGACTCCGCCGCCAAGCACAAGCGCTCGTGTAGAGGGCGGGATGGAGGATTTGTAAATCGGCTCCAGCTCTGCAGCTCTACCAACTCCCACTCGTACCAATTCCAAGCCTTTGCGGGAAGCCAGTTCAGGCTGGTGAGGATGGACCCAGGCAGCAAAACCGCGTAAGTTTACCATTTCCATCAAGTAAGAATTTAATCCTGCTTCCCGGACTGTCTTCTGGAAAAGGGATTCATGAGTTCTGTGGCTGCAGGCTGCAACTACAACACGATTTAATTTGTGATTTTTTATGGAGTCTTTTATCTTCTGGAGTCCCTCTGGAAAGCAGCCATACTCGATATTTTCGGTATGAACAACATGGGGGAAATCGGCTGATTTTTCCAGAAGGCCATCAACGTCAATGATTCCCTCCATAGTTGGATAACAGCGGCAGCTGAATACGCCGATCCTGGGCTCTTGACCCTGAATATCGGTCTCTGGTGGAAATTCTTGATCGGTCAAGAATGGATATTCCCGGGTGGAATAAGAACTGCCCAGTTTATCCTGGAACATGCGCATTACATCGCCTGCTGCGCCCGCAGAGTCGATGATGGTTTCAGCAATATCTTTTGGAGAGGAAAAGGCACCGCAGACATAAATACCTGGCTGGCTTGTTTCCAGTGGGTTGAATTTGTCAGTCTGGCAAAATCCGTATTGATTGAGATCAAAACCTAATTGACTGGAGATAACTGTTGCACCGCTAGGAGGTTCAACACCGACCGACAGGACAACCATGTTAAATCGTGTTTCTGTGATATGGCCCTCATTTTCCGGGTCTGGATACTGCACAATAAGGTCTTTGGTTTTGGGATCTTCCTGGATGCTAGATATCCGGCATCGTGTGTATTCAACTCCGTGCTGAGAAGTGGAGCGATGGAAATAAGCGTTGTATTCCTTGCTAAAAGCACGTTCATCCATGATAAAGATCTGAGTATGAACATCCTCCAATCTTTCTTTGGCAAGCACGGCTTCTTTGGTGGCATACATACAGCAGATGGATGAACAATAGGGGTGTTTCTGATCCCTGGAACCGATGCATTGCAGCCAAGCAATTCGCTTGGGTGGTGTATTATCAGAGGGACGTAGCAGTAAACCTTCTGTAGGGCCAGAGCGGCTGACGTAGCGTTCATACTGCATGCTGTGGACCACATTGAGGTGGCGACCGTAACCGAATTCTTCCAGGTCAAGCGGGTCGGTAAGCGAATATCCCATGGCCAGGATAATTGCTCCGACATGAATGGTTTCTTCCCAAGGCTCCTCATCGAGGTTGATAGCATTGGTGGGGCAAACATCGACGCATCGGTTGCATCCTTCGCAATAATCGCCTTTATCTATGTAATAGGTATCAGGTAGGGAACGGGGAGCGCTTTTATGGATCGCATTACGAGTGACAAGGTTCTCCTGGAACTCACTTGGTAAACGCTCCGGACAGGCAATTGCGCATAGGCCACAATTTGTGCAGAGGTCAGGGTCGACGTAGCGCGGTTCCCTTTGCAGGGTAATCCGGAAATCTCCCGCCTGACCTTCTGCCCGTTTGAGCGTAGTCCGGGTCATAATTTCAATATTGGGATGCCGATTGTGATCCATAAATGCGGGAGAAATGGCCGGCCTGGTGCAGCCGTAACCATGGTCCGAGGTCCCGCGGCATAGTACACAGTCATGGGTAGGGAACATATAACCTAGTTGGGCTACTCGTCCCCCGAGTCCGGGATCCCGTTCAGTCAAATATACTTTTAACCCTGCTTCGGCGAGGTCTATGGCAGCTCTCATGCCGCCAATACCTCCGCCAACTACTAAAACAGATGCAGCAGGTTGATGATGTTCACTGATCATTCTTGCTCCTGATAGTGGCGAATATCCATAATATTTGTATCTTTTAAATCGCAGATTGCTTTAACCAAACGTTCTTCCTCCAGGTTTTCTACCTTGCAAACCGAAATCCATTTGCCGGGATTATCATGGGGATAATACCCCACACAAACCGACAGGTAGCCTCCCTCCTGGGCGATAGCGGTGGTTAGCCGGGCAATCACACCGCTCTGATCGGGTTGTTCGACGGTTACCCTGATACCCGATTTCCGTGTACCGAGTAGGTCAGTCATAGCTATGAAGAGATCTTCTCCTGACATAATGCCGACCAGAGAGCCATCTTTGACAACTGGAAGCGCGCCAAGTTTTTTATCTGCCATTAACATGGCAGCATCTTCTATGGGAGTATCTGGATCGACAAGATAAAGGTCTTTGATCATGATCGAGTGGACTTTGAGTTGAGAAAGGGTATAGCTGATCTCAAATCGGCTGAAGCTGGAAACGTCAGAGGGAAGGGCTGACTCCAATGATTTCTGGGTGATCAAACCTACCAGTTTCTGATCCTTGTCAAGGATAGGAAGATGGCGGATCTTATTTTCAGCCATTAACTCTTGTGCTTCGGTAACTGCCATATCCGGAGATCCGAATATGGGATTTGGGGTCATACGGTCTTTCACAAACATCGAATCCTCCCTACAACTGAGCAGTGTTCTAAGATAAAAAAATGATCCTACCTTTCAGATTTTCTTGCTTGGTGGAAAGGCCATTTTTTTCACTGCAAAGATACCGTATAGTTATACCAGAATGTGAAAAAACTTCACTCGATTTTGAGGAAGTTATGATGAATATCACATGATTTGGGAAGGTTAAGACATTCCATGACCCTTTTTATGGATTTTGATAGAAAACAGGCTGTGGATTGTTGAGGCAGGGGAAATCAATCAGTTCATTTCTGGGATTGTGATAAACCTGCCCAGCTCGCCATACCAAGGATACCGGCATCATTTCCAAGGGAGCCGACTACGACCTGTACTTGATCAACTGGCATAACATGAACGCGCTCACGAAGTGTTTTTTTGATCGGATTTATCAGAAGATCTCCGGCGGCTGCCACTCCGCCAGATAGAACTACACGTTGGGGACCAAACGCAACGCAGATGTTGGCAATTCCTATTCCAAGATAATTTCCGACCGTATCCCAAATCTCGCAGGCGATTTTATCTCCCTCAAGGGCAGCTTGGGCAACTATTTTTGGAGTGATCTTGTTTAGGTCAAAATCTACCATTTCTGCTATTTGGGTTGCGATACCCTGGCGAACGATCCTGGATGCAAAGGAAGTTATCGCTGGTCCTGATGTGTAGGTTTCAAGACAGCCGTAATTGCCGCAGCCGCAGCGAGGACCGTTTGGATTGATGGTCATATGCCCAAGTTCTCCTGCTGTCCCGGAGAAACCCAATACTAATTCTTTATTAATGATCAATCCACCACCCACACCAGTGCCAATTGCGAAACAAGCCATCCGCTCCAGGCCTTCTCCCGCGCCGAAACAAAACTCACCGTAGGTGATCGCCCGAACATCATTAAGAATAGAAATGGGCAACTTGAGAGTAGATTTGAGTGTTTTTACGAGGGGAAAATCTTTCCATTGCCCGGGAAAATTGGTG